>JAUWBB010000105.1 GCA_030605195.1 Bacteroidota bacterium | reverse complement strand
CGGTATCTGAGAAGAATGATTTTCTGTTTTGTACTCATACCTATCATTTTTTATTCTCCCCTCATTTGTAAAAAATGAGTGAAGATAAGCATCGATAAGTGGTATGGTTTTCAACTGAATTTTGGTATGGTTTTCAACCGTTATATACATGCTGGTTATGTTAGCACCTTTTTTAGTTTGTATAACCCAAACCCTATCTGGAAAACCCAAGCGAAAATACCTGAAAGTTATCTTCAAAAATATATCCTTGTTTTTAATCATAAAACGAACAAATCTTCACCGGAATATGACTTTTTTCTTGTTCCTGCTTCCGTTACTACAATTATCTCATGGAAAGGTGGTAACGTTTTATACTGTTTGGTGGTACTGTCTTTCTACGGTATTAAAAAGATTATGTATTATAAACAATTTTATCAATTGATGAGGCAAACACTTTTAGGTTGGGAAATGGTCAAAAGGAAAGAATATGGAGCTGAAGATTTCATTCATTTGCATATCATCCCTGAAGAGAATAAAGACCTGAAAGAAAAGATCACGTCACCAGGATTATCCGGAGTAGATATTGAAGAAGCCTGGAAGAATACCTTGAGAAAGCCAGGGAAGTACGTTGTATTGGACCCCAAAGAATTTCTGAAACCTGTTTTTGTTAGTCCGGACACTAAATCCATATTAACATATTTAGTAAAAAGGTATTGGGAATGATACCCAGGCCAGGCCATCTTTTCATGAATAGGAATTGTGGATTTCGGATTTCAGATTGCGAATTAACAATAAATCCGACATCCGAAATTCGATATTCGAAATTCTTCCATCATCCTTCGAAGTTCCCAATGGCAGCCGGTGATTGTGAAGGGGGAAAAGATTTTAAGTTAAACTTTCAATATTATACTGAAAATATCACAAATAACAGTTAATTTTACTGTAGCTTAATACCTTGGTAGATTGATGTTTTTGGAAAAATGTCTGAAGATTTGAATTTGTTATGTGAAATATTGGTTAATCAAATAGAATGAAGTAAGTGATTATTAATATGACTTATCAAAAGAAACCATATACTATCCATACAAGCCGTACTATCATGTACCAAGAACTTAGTGATTTGATTGCTCTTGGTACTCATGAGGAGAGAATAATCATTGCTGAGAATGTGCTTAGAAAAGCATCCAGATCAAACCTTGAGAAAACACTCGGCTTTCTATCCCGCATATATGATTTTAAGATTCAAAATGAGCTTTGGAAGGTATTCACATATTTATGGTCTTTTGCAGAAGAAAAAGATAAGCGAATACTAACTTTACTTTATGCACTGAAAAAAGATGATTTGGTACGACACTCACTTAAAATAGTTTTGGATACACCAGTAGGTGAAAGATTAAATTTGGATAGTTTAAAGAAAGCATTGGAAGAGCAATATCCTGCGAAGTATTCACAAATTACTTTGCACTCAGCAGCCAAAAATTTAGCATCATCATGGAAGCAAGCTGGCTTTATTGAAGGTAAAGTAAAGCGAATTAGAGTACGAACAAAACCTGGATACATACCAGTGGTTTTTGCTACATATCTGGCCTACCTAAATGGCGAAAGAGGAGAAAATCTTTTAAGAACATTATGGACAAGGGTATTAGAGTTATCCGAAAGTGAAATTAGAAAATTACTTTCTGAAGCTTCTATTAGGGATTTAATTTTATATAATTATGCTGGTGGTGTTACAGTGATAAGGTTTGACAAATTACTAAATGCAATAAAATAGATGAATTCAAAGGTTGAAACACTATTAATTAACTATGAAAAAGTATTAAAAGAACCCTGGTCGAATAAACTTTCCGGGCAGGAAAAAGTGTGGTTTCTGGTTTATGATCCTGTTGAACAGAGAAAAGTTGCTTTACGAATTGGGGATTTTGAAAGAGTTACCAGAAAGAACAATAAAAATTGGGTTGAGATCGATCTCCAGGGCTGCTTTCCGGGATGGATGAAAAACCATGAATACCGGGATGCCTATTTTTCTGACCCTGAAGCCATTCAGGATCAAATTGAATGCGATTTCAAAGAATACGTTGTAAATTATATTTCTCAGATTATTAAGGGGGTTAAAGATCTTGAAAATACAGTGGTGGCTATTAACAATGTCAGCTCCTTGTTTGGATTCCTAAAATTATCCGATATTTTAAGTGAGATTTACCCTTTAAACAAAGGAAGGATCCTGATCTTTTTCCCAGGAGAATTCCACAACAACCATTTCAGGCTAATGGATGCCCGGGATGGATGGAGTTATTTAGCAAGACCGATAACAGTTTAAAATTTGCCGATTATGTTGAATAAAGAATTATTTGTTTTAAACCCGGATGAAAATAACCTTAAGAACGATGGAGTTGCCGATCTAAGTACATCAAGAGATGAACCCTTGGGTCTGGAATTGTTATATCATGAGATAAAGACATTTGTATGCGAAGGGGAATATGAAAGAGGACTCATCAGAATGCTTAGTACATATTTAAAAAATTTTAATGAATCAGAGCAACCTGCTGTATGGATAAGTGGTTTTTTTGGAAGTGGGAAATCGCATTTGCTTAAAATGCTCACTTACTTTTGGGAAGATTTCAAGTTCAGCAACGGACAAAGTGCCAGGAAAATAAAAAAACTACCAGAAGAAGTAGATGAATTATTGGTAGAACTAAGTAGGAAGCAATCCTTTAATGATTCATTGGTTGTTCGAGGAAATTTGCGTGACTTCCCTTCGAAAGATCTCAGATATTCATTTCTGCAATTATTATTGAGTGCCCTTGAATTACCTAATCATCTCCATCATTTTAAATTTTACAATTGGTGTCATTCTGAGGGTATTCTAGAAGATCTAAAGGAAAAGATTAAAAAGAAAGGTAAGGATTTTCGCTCTGTATTAAATGATCTTTACGTTTCAACACATATTGCCGAAGCAATCTTAGAATTACATCCTGACTTTGCCGAAAATGAAGCTCAGGTACATGAAAATCTTAGACATAATTTTCCTAGGGTAGAGAGCACTAATCGTGAGGAATTTCTTTATACTATAAAGAGCCAAATCTTTCCAATATCATATAGCCATATCCCTTGCACACTTGTTGCATTAGACGAAATACAACAATTTATAGGCTCAGACCAGCAAAAAGCATTTGATGTCCAAGTATTAGCTCAGGATTTATGTAAGAATTTCGAAGGCAAACTACTTTTAGTGGGTACAGGTCAAAATGCTTTAACCGATACACCTTTACTTCAAAAATTGAATGATAGGTTTACGGTTAAGGTTCCATTAACTGATAAAGACGTTGAAACTGTTACCCGAAAAACAGTTCTTGAAAAAAAACCTAAAGCAATCATACCCATTGAGAAAAAACTTGACCAGAGTATTGGTGAAATATCCAGACTTTTAGATGGTACTCACTATGGTTTTACTACAGCTGATAAAGATACTCTGGTAGCAGATTATCCGATATTACCTTCCACTCGTAAGTTTTGGAAGAAAATTTTGCAGGTAATTGATGTTGCGGGAACATCAGGACAATTGAGAAGTCAATTGCGGATCGTTGATGAAAGTGTTAAGGCTGTCGCTGATAAAGAGTTAGGCAGCATTATTCCTGCTGATTTTATATTTGAACAGAAAAAGCATCAGTTGATCCAAAATGCACTGCTTTTAAATGATCAAAGCAATATTATTGAAGAGTTGTATAGCAAAGGTGGAGACAGTGAACTCAAAGCACGCATTCTGGCCATTACCTTCCTTATCGATCGACTTCCGAAAGATACTCCCCGTTTCAGGTTAAAATCCGATAAAAAAACCATTGCCGACCTGCTTATTGACAACCTGAATGGCTCGATAGATGATTTCAGGAATAAGATAGGTTCGCTGATCGATGAACTTGTAAACACAGACAAATATTTGATCCCTATTGGTGATGAATATAAGCTTCAGACCCGTGTGGGGGCCGAATGGGAACAGGAATTTACTACTCAGGCCAGCAAAATCAGAAATGATGATGAAAGACTTTATAGTTTCAGAAAGGAAAAAATTATAAGTCACTTAAATTCGAAGTTCAGGACTTTATCAATTCTCCAGGGCAAAAGTCGTGAAAGAAGGGAATACCATTTATATGATGGGGAAACGAAACCGTCCACGACGGATAAACTAAACATCTGGTTTCGCGATGGCTGGCTGGAAAGTGAGAATACATTGCTGGATGAGACCAGGGCTGAAGGAACGGATGAGCCTTTGGCTTATATTTTTATTCAAAAAGTAAAGGAGCAGGAATTAAAAAGAGAGATAATAAAACACCTGGCTGCTGAGGCAACATTGAACGAGAAAGGAATCCCTTCGACACAGGAAGGTGACCAGGCCCGGAGAAGTATGGAAACGCGCAAGAAGATAGCACTGATTCAAATTGGTGAATTGGTAGATTCTATATATAAAGAGGCAAAGGTTTACCTTGCAGGTGGGACGCTAATTGACCAGGGCTCCTTGGCGGAAAATGTGAAAAAAGCACTGGATGATGTGGCCATAAGGCAATTTCCTGATTTCAAAAAAGCGGATTATAACGATTGGGACAAAGCACTCAGTAAAGCTTTAAACAATAATTCAGAAGCATTGAGAGAAATTGGCTATAACAACGAAGCCAAAGACCATCCCATGACTGCCGATATCCTCAATTTTATTGGTAATGCAAGCAAACAGAATAAAGAGATCAGGACTAATTTTATCAAATCACGTTTTGGCTGGTCCCAGGATGCCATCGATACCATGCTGGTGGTGTTAAAACTAACCGATCATATTACAACATCCGAAACCAACCTGAACCAGAAAACCATTGCCCAGGCTTCTTTTAAACAGGAAAGCTTCACACTGACTGCCGTTCAGAAAATTGAGATCAGAAAGATTTACCAGATTGCCGGAATTCATTGTAAATCGGGTGAAGAGTCGAGGAATTCCAATGAGTTTCTCCGCAAGCAGGACGATTTGACTGAACAAACCTATGGCGATGCACCCAAGCCCGAATCAGTCGATAAATCATTAATAACGGAAATTGAGAACCTGGATGGAAACGAGCGGTTACTGAAAATATTCGAAAACAAGGATCAGATAAAATCTTATTTTGAGCTATGGACAAAACAATCGGAAACCATTAGTAAACGGATGCCCGAATGGGAACTGCTTATCGGTTTAAACAGGTTTGCTCATGATAACAAGGAAACGAAACCCATCAAAGAGGAGATCGATGCCATCCGGAACGAACGCTTGATCCTGCGCGAACCTGACCCGATACAAAGCCCCTTGTCCAAAATGACCGATTATCTGCGGAACGCTTTAAATGAATATAAAAAAGAGTACAACCGTATATGGGATGAGAAAATGGCGGAACTGCAGACCAATGAATACTGGATAAAAATACAACAGGAAGATAAACACAGGATACTGGTTGAGCAAAATATCCTGGCCAAATCTGAAATAAAGGCTTATGCTTCCGGCGAATTACTGGTACAATTGAATAAAATATCACTTGAGGCCTGGGCTGATAAAGTATCGGCATTGCTCAATAAATTTCAAAATGCCATTGATGAGGCCATTAAACTTTGTGCCCCGAAGGCCGAACCCTACAATTTGCCCAGGCGAACAATTAAAAATGAAACTGAGCTGGAAGCATACCTGGATGAATTGAGAAGAGAAATCAAAAGTTTATTAAAAAACGGGGATGTAATTTTGAAATAGGCTTATGGCAACACTCAATTCAACACAGCGCAGTTTTTTAGAAAAGACCATTGTTAAAGCCCGGCAACTTACTGAAGCAGGTGCTTTAAAGGCGCTTCAAAACCTGGCCATTAACCAACCGGAACCGTTTCCCCATATGGATACCAACCAGCGGACTCTGCGCAGACGTTTGCGTTCGAAAGCCCGCTTATTGGGGGATGAAATTATAAATGGCAAACAGCAAATAGAACATCTGTGTTATGAATTGGCCTATGAATACTGGCACAAGATGTTGTTTGCCAAATTCCTGGAAGCCAACAACCTGTTGATCCATCCCGAACACCAGGTGCCGGTTTCTAATGAGGATTGTGAGGAGTTTGCCCGGGAGGAAGGTTACCCGGATAAATGGACTGCTGCTGCCCATTATGCCTCACACATGCTGCCGGCCATTTTCCGGCCAGAAGACCCGTTGATGCAGGTGGAATTTTCAACCGAAGACCGCCTGGCACTGGAGCAACTGCTGGAAAGTATTGAAGAGGAAATTTTCATTGCCGGTGATAGCCTGGGATGGGTGTATCAATACTGGCAAAGTGAAGCCAAGGAAAAGGTGCTGGCCTCTGAAGAAAAAATTGATGGGGAAAAATTGCCTGCCGTAACCCAGATTTTTACCGAACCTTACATGGTTCACTTCTTGATTGACAACACCATTGGCGCCTGGTGGGTAAGCAGGCATCCCGGTGATAAGCCGCCAGTAAACTTTGAGTATTTACGCTTACTGGACGATGGTACACCGGCAACCGGGAAATTTGAAGGTTGGTCGGATGAAGTAAAAGATATTACCACGCTTGATCCCTGCATGGGGTCCGGCCATTTTATTGTGGAACTGTTCAATGTCCTTGCACCGCTTAGGATGCATGAAGAAGGTTTATCTAAAGAAGAAGCGACAAGGAAAGTTATTACTGACAATCTGCATGGCCTGGAGATAGACCCGCGTTGTACCCAGATTGCCGCTTTTAACCTGGCTTTGACCGCCTGGAAGTTCAATGGAAAGTATATTGAGTTACCAGAACTTAACCTGGCTTGCAGTGGTATTGCACCCAAAGGAAAAAAGGAATACTGGATAAAGTTAGTGGGTAATGTACAACCCCGGGATGTAAAAGCCCGAATGGAAAATGGAATGGGTGAATTATATGATCTTTTTCAAAAGGCACCTGAATTGGGAAGTTTAATTGATCCCTCAATAATCAAACCTGATTCTTTTACTGCATCATTTGATCAACTATTACCTGTCCTACAAAAAGCTTTGAATTTTGAAAAATCTATAAAAAATGATGAACTAGTTAATAGGGGCACTCTAGCCTTGGGACTTGTGAAAGCAGGACAAATATTAGCAGGTAAATACACTTTACAAATTACCAATGTTCCATATTTAGCCAGAGGAAAACAGAGTAATATTTTAGCACAATACTCTTTAATGCATTTCAAAGATTCAAAAAATGACCTCTCAACTGTTTTTATGGAAAAAATGATTAACAACTCAGAATTTTATGGTTGTATATCAATTGTTATTTTGCAGAATTGGATGTTTTTAAAGACATATAATAAATTAAGATATAAATTACTAAAGAATAAAAAATTTGGTTTATTAGTAAGGCTTGGTTTAAAAGCTTTTAGTACACCGATGTGGGATTTTAATGTTGCATTATTTAGTTTATTTAACACTAAAGTTGAGTCAGATTACAAATTTTCAGGAATTGATATCTCTAAATCATTAGCAATAAATGAAAAAATAGACTTATTAAAAAAAGCTAAATTAATTGAAGTTACACAAGTAAAACAACTGTCTAACCCAGAGAAAAGAATTGTATTAGAACGAATTGGTAAATTTGACCTGCTTCAGAAATACGCAGAATCTCTGCAAGGAATTAAAACAGGAGATGATCCAAAATTTAGAAGTAAATTTTGGGAGGTTGAATTTATTGAACAGAAGTGGATTCCCGTTCAGGGAACTGTTAAAATGACATCACCATATGGTGGTTTATCGGATACTTTAAATTGGAAAAATCAAGGTTACGACATGAGTCGAAGACAGGGAATTTCTGGTTGGGGGAAAAAAGGAATTTCGGTCAGTCAAATGAATAATCTACCTGCTTCTATCCATTTAGGTTATGTTTTTGATAGTAATGTTTCAGTAATTTGCCCGAAAGATGAAAAATATTTATTACCTATTTGGACATATTGCTCATCAAATGAATACAACAAGGAAGTTAGAAAGATCGATCAAGCTATAGCTGCAAGCAATGCTGCTATGGCCCAAATACCATTTAATTTTGAACATTGGCAAAAAATAGCTGCAGAAAAGTATTCAAATGGCCTACCCAAACCTTACTCTAATGATCCAACCCAATGGCTTTTCCATGGCCACCCTAAACAAAGTAAAAATCCATTACAGGTTGCTTTATGCAGGTTATTGGGCTATCAATGGCCTGCCGAGAATGACGAAGAAATGGAATTGGCAGATGAGGCCAGGCAATACATTAATGAGATTCAGGCATTTAATCACCTGGCAGATGAGGATGGGATTGTTTGTATTCCTTCGGTCAATGGGGAGCAGCCTGCTGCAGAAAGGTTAAGGGATTTCGTCAGGGAAGTTTGGCAAGGGGGTTGGGATAACAATACCATTAAAAACCTTTTAAGGCAAGCCGGTTCCAACAAACCTAACCTGGAACAATGGCTGCGAGAAGAGTTCTTCGAGCAACATGTCAAACTGTTCCATAACCGGCCCTTTCTCTGGCACATCTGGGATGGTTGCAAAGATGGCTTTTCGGCTTTGGTCAACTACTACAGGCTGGATAAAGCCAATCTGCAAAAATTCATCTACACCTACCTGGGCGATTGGATCAGGCAATGTGAGATCAAGGTCGGGGATAACGAAAGCGGGGCAGATGGCCTGCTCATGGCCGCTAAAAAGCTGAAAGAAAAACTGGAACTTATATTAGAAGGGGAGTCGCCCTATGACATTTTCATCCGGTGGAAATCCCTGGAAAAACTAACTATCGGCTGGGATCCGGATATTAATGACGGGGTGCGGTTAAATATTTATCCTTTAATGCAGGCTGGTGTTTTACGCAAAAGACCTAACATAAAATGGGGCAAAGACCGAGGTAAAAACCCGCCCGGCACATCCTGGTGCCCTGATAGGT
>JAUWBB010000393.1 GCA_030605195.1 Bacteroidota bacterium | reverse complement strand
CTATTCTTCTACAAAAATGAATGCCCTACGGGCAATTCAGGTATATAAATCAGGTTGGTGTAACCTTCCTAGTTGAATTTGACTTATAGATGTATTAATAATATTATAATATCACAAACCTATGCATTATCCGGATGAACCATAAATCAACTTAAACTATATAAACAATGATAATATCAATGATAACAGGAGCTATTTCGCTCCCAATGACAATGATCCTTATTTTGGGCTCATTTGTTACGGGTTGTGTAATAGCTTATTTTTCCTGGGGAAAAGCACTGATTAAGAAGAATCAACGTATTATTAAGGAAGCCGAATCTGAAGCCGAGGTCATAAAAAGAGATAAGATACTTCAGGCGAAAGAAAAATTCCTGCAATTAAGAACCGATCACGAAAAATATATTATTGAAAAAAATAAGCAACTGGGCTTCCAGGAAAGCAAGCTGAAACAAAAAGAGACAATCTTATCCCAACGGATGGGAGAGACAGAACGAAAAAGCAGAGAATTAGAGGTCATCAGGGAGAACCTGAATGTTCAGATGGATTTGGTTGAGAAAAAGAATGAAGAGCTTAAAGGGCAACATAAACAACAAGTTGAACAATTAGAGACCATTTCAGGTTTGTCAGCTGAAGAAGCCAAAAAGCAGCTTATTGAATCATTAAAAGAGGAGGCTAAAACGGAGGCTATGTCCTATATTAATGAAATAATGGACGAAGCCAAAATGACAGCGAAAAAGGAAGCCAAAAGGATTGTGGTTAATACCATACAAAGAGTTGCTTCAGAGTATACCATCGAAAATTCGGTAACCGTATTCAATATCGATTCGGATGAAATTAAAGGACGCATCATTGGAAGGGAAGGCCGGAATATCCGTGCTCTGGAAGCAGCAACAGGAGTGGAAATAATTGTTGATGATACACCTGAAGCCATCATTCTTTCAGCATTTGATCCTGTACGAAGGGAAATTGCCCGTTTAGCGCTTCACCAACTGGTAACCGACGGCAGGATTCACCCGGCAAGGATCGAAGAGGTAGTTAATAAAACGCAAAAACAAATCGAAGAAGAAGTAGTTGAATCAGGTAAACGTACAGCTATCGATCTCGGAATCCATGGACTGCATCCTGAATTGATAAGGTTGATCGGTAAAATGAAATACCGTTCTTCCTATGGTCAGAATCTTCTTCAGCACTCGAGGGAAGTTGCCAATCTTACTGCTATTATGGCTGCTGAAATTGGATTAAACACTAAACTCGCGAAGCGTGCAGGATTACTTCACGATATTGGCAAAGTGGCTGATGAGGAGCCCGAACTGCCCCATGCTATATTAGGTATGAAACTGGCAGAAAGATATAAAGAGAAGGCTGAAGTATCCAATGCTGTTGGAGCTCATCATGATGAGGTTGAAATGACAACCTTGATCGCTCCCATTGTTCAGGTATGCGATGCCATTTCAGGTGCAAGGCCCGGGGCAAGGAGAGAGGTTGTGGAATCCTATATCAAACGACTTAAAGATATTGAAGAGCTTGCACTTGCATATCCGGGAGTGATGAAAACATACGCCATCCAGGCAGGTCGCGAATTAAGGGTCATAGTGGGTTCCGAAAAAGTTTCTGATGAAGATGCCGAAAAACTATCCTATGAAATAGCAAAAAAAATTCAGAATGAAATGACCTATCCGGGACAAGTGAAAATTACCGTTATCAGGGAAACAAGAGCCATAAACTATGCTAAATAGAGTCTGCGAAGGAGACTGGGTGACAGGGAGAATTTTGGATTTTGGATCGTGAAGTTTGAATTTTATGTTTAACCTGTAAACATATATTAGGACAAGACAAGTTTCGGAAACGAAAACCGAAAACCGAAAACCAATTTTTTTTCTTTTCTTTGCATATTCTTTAAATCAGTATCCGTAATAAATGATCAAAGTCCTAAATATTGTTGGTGCACGTCCTGGCATAATTAAGGCATCAGCCATAAACAGAGCCATTCGAAATCGCTTTTCTGATACGATTCATGAAGTAATTGTCCATACAGGACAACATTATGATAAGGAATTATCCTCCGTCTTTTTTGATGAGTTGCATATTCCAAAACCGGACTATAATCTGCAGGTAGGTTCTGCAAGACATGGCAAGCAAACAGCCGGAATGATTTCCGGAATTGAAGAGATAATTTTAAAGCAGAACCCGGATTATACCATTGTGTACGGTGATACCAATTCTACCCTAGCTGCTGCTATTGCTTCCTCAAAACTTCATGTTCCGGTTGTACATATTGAAGCAGGTTTACGTTCATATAACAAAAGCATGCCGGAGGAGATAAACCGTATTATTTGTGATCATGTATCTACCTTATTGTTTGCACCGACAAATACCGGGTTTAAAAACCTGATAAAAGAAGGATTCAAACCCGAAAACAGCCCACCTTACCATATTGATAACCCGAAGATTTATCATAGCGGTGACATTATGTACGATAACAGTCTTTTCTATGGTGTGCTTACTAAAACAAA
>JAUWBB010000388.1 GCA_030605195.1 Bacteroidota bacterium | reverse complement strand
CCTGTTGGAAGACTTATCGCTTTACTTAGGCTCCGCTCGAAATGGCATATTATTGTAATACTTTAAATTCCCTGGTATTTCCATATGTTCTTCTTTAAAAACATATTTAATGTTACCCTACTTCGATACTATGATCTATATTAATCTTTGCATCATGCAAGAAAGAATAGCTTAAATTGTTACAAGCTTTGATTTTTAAGTAACAAATGATAACGTGGATGATGCAGATGCTGATCCCACAAATGAACTGCAAGTAATTTCTATTTCTAATGATACGATCTATCTTACTCGGGGAGGTTTTATTAAACTTCCTTCATCTTCAGGGAACGGTTCAACCGAAGACGATGCAACAAAAGGAGTTGGAATAGGAGGAAAAGTACATTTATCAGAATTTGATAATGATTTCTCAGGAGTTTATTTTATTGGTTACGGAGATTTTAGTATTGATGCAAAATCAGAAGATGGCAGCAATTTTTATATCGCAGGTAATTTCGAAGATGAATCAGTAACTATTGGCGGAACAACAATCAACCGATCGGGAGAAGATGACATGTATATCGCTAAATTTAATAGCTCAGGTAATCTGGTATGGATTAAAACAGCCAGTGCCACAGATGATTCGGGAAATGTTTATTTCATCAAATCTATCAGTGATACTGTCCGGGTTGAAAATACACTGATTGGAGAAAAAGGTGAGAATGATATTTTTGTGGTGAAATATAACTCATCAGGAAATCTTGAGTGGATTAAAACCGTTGGGTGTCAATTCGATTTTATCCTGGAGGTTGGTAGTAATACAATTTACCTCCTGATAGAAACAGATGAGCCATTTTATAATAATGGTACACGATATATCAAAGGTAAATATTTTCTGAAGCTATAAAGGTTTTTTCCGGGCCGGCTTTATCCCGTTTTATTCATATTCGGTTTCTAAATAAAATACACAATATATGCAATAAGCAGTGCGCTGCAAGCATCAGGCTATGCGGTTTAATTTTTCCTGATACCATCATATACACTATTCCTGGCTCCGGGTTCTGATGAGCTTTCAACCCTAAAAATTTATTACCTTTGTCAGGATTTCATATTAAAATAGTTAAACATGAACCCACATATTTCTTCAGTAAAAAATATTACCGATTCAAAACCAATTGTCTATCTTATTGATAAACAAACAAACCTTAAAGCATTTCGCTTTTCAAAAGATGAGATAAACTATATAAAGGAGAGAATAAAAAACAAAAAGAAGCAGATTTCCATCAACCGTTTTACGACCTGGATTTATTTGCAATTGGTAGAAAACAAAAAGCTTCAATATAAAATGAAGGAGAATCTCCGAAAAGAAGCTCATAAACTGCTTCCCCAGATTAAGGAAAACAACCATAAGGAAATTACTTTAGTTGACGGGTGCAATAATCCGGATGGTATTTTGGCTTTTGCTGAAGGGCTGGCTTTAAGCAATTATCAGTTCCTGAAGTATAATAGAAAAGATGTGGAAGAAAAGAAATCACCTTTACATAAGATCTATATTTTTTCGAAGGGTGTTTCAAAGGAAATGATTGCGCATATACAAATTACGACTGGAGCAGTTTACCATTCACGAACCCTTGTGAACGAACCTTTGTCCTTCCTGACGGCAGTTCAACTGGCAAAAGAGATACAACACCTGGGCACGGAAGCAGGTTTTATGGTAGAGGTTTTTAACAAGAGAAAAATCGAGACCCTTAAAATGGGTGGTTTACTGGCTGTTAACAAAGGCAGTATCGATCCCCCGACATTTTCCATCCTGGAATGGAAACCTGAAAAAGCTAACAATGCAAAACCGTTGGTCTTGGTGGGGAAAGGTGTTGTTTTTGATACAGGAGGATTAAGCCTGAAACCAACCAGGGAAAGTATGGATTATATGAAATCGGATATGGGGGGTGCCGCGGCTGTAACCGGTGCACTTTATGCTGTTGCCAGGGCGAAATTACCTGTTCATGTTATTGGTTTGATACCTGCCACTGACAATCGTCCCGATGGGAACGCTTATACCCCGGGAGATGTAATACATATGTACAGCGGCTCAACGGTTGAAGTTTTGAATACCGATGCTGAAGGAAGGATGATCCTGGCTGATGCATTAAGCTACGCCAAACAGTATGACCCGGAATTGGTGATTGATCTGTCAACACTTACCGGATCTGCAGCAGGCGCAATCGGGAAATATGGCATTGTAGGGATGGGAAATGCGAAAAGAAAGACGTTTAACCTTCTTATGGAAAGCGGAAAAAATGTTTATGAAAGGATTGTGGAATTTCCAATTTGGGAGGAATACGATGAATTAATAAAATCAGATATTGCCGATATGAAAAATATAGGCGGCAGAGATGCAGGGGCTATTACTGCCGGTAAATTTTTGGAAAGATTTACCGATTATCCTTACATTCATCTTGATATTGCCGGTCCTGCATTTTTATCCGGTGAAGATTCCTACCGGGGTAAAGGGGGTACAGGTGTAGGTGTTCGTTTGTTATTTGATTTCATTAAAAACTATACAGTGTAAGGTTTCCGTGTTGTAATGATTGATGCTTCTGAATTAGATAAGGACATATTTTCACAGGGGGAATTAAAAAACCCCTTAATTTTCAGGTTTCATAAACAGTTAGTTAATAGTCGGCCCGCCCGTACCGAACGGTACGTTCGGGCGGGCCGACTTAAAAATGCAAAGTGTAATGAAATT
>JAUWBB010000038.1 GCA_030605195.1 Bacteroidota bacterium | reverse complement strand
ATTACTTTGTTTTTGACCAGTGGCTTGAGACCCGTGGAACCGGTTATACCTTCAAGATTGGTGCAATATATAAGCCCATCGACATGCTAAGGATCGGAGGAGCAGTTCATTTACCCACCTTTTTTACACTTGAGGATGACTATTTAACGAAATTAGAAGCAGGATACGATGATGGAGAAGTTTACAATGAAGATTCCCCAAACCTCCTGTATTTATACGAACTGAATACCCCATTTCGGGCAGTAGGCAGTTTCGCCCTCCAGCTCAAGAAAAAAGCATTACTTAGTGTCGATTATGAATTCATCGACTACTCTAACGCCCGGTTGCGGAACGGGGAGGACGGGCATGACTTTTATGATGAAAACGATGCAATCACGGAAGCATACAAACCCGCCCATAATCTTAGGGCCGGTATCGAATACCGGTTGGGAATCCTGGCATTAAGAGGAGGATATGCATTTTACGACAGCCCGTATAGCTCTTCAGAAATAAATAAGGATGCCGGTTATTCTTCATTCTCCGGAGGTATCGGAATTCGTGAGAAAAGCTTCTTTATTGACTTTGCCTATGTTTATACCACTCATGACGAAAAATACTTTATGTATGCACACAATTCATTAGATCCTGCAAGCAATAATTCAAATACAAGCAAGTTCTTAGCAACATTTGGGTTTAGGTTTTAGCATCTCAAACAGGCTTGGAGATGAGTTATAAGTGGAGCTATTTCGAAAGAACAAGGAGGTACTCGTGAGACTTATCGGTGATCATGGTTGACAAGATGTGTGTCATTACTGTGATGTTGATTCTGCTATGCTCAGCCAATGCCCAGGAACCGGAACAGATGACCAAAGAACAGTTTATTCTTAGGCCGATTGGCTCAGTCCATAAGGAAAATGGGCATACGACACTTGTGCTGAACAAGGAATTTGAACCAGCTTTGCGTGGACTCGACGACTTTTCGCACGTGTGGGTCTTGTGGTGGTTCGACCGCAACGACACATCAAAGAAACGTTCCGTTCTGCAAGTGCATCCCCGTGGGAACAGGAAGAATCCACTGACCGGTGTATTTGCCTGCCGTTCGCCTGCCCGGCCCAATCTTATTGCGCTAACACTGTGTCGGGTTCTCTCAGTTAAAGACAATGTAGTTGAGATTGACAAGATAGACGCGTTTGCAGATACGCCGATCTTGGATATCAAGCCCTATATCCCAGATTACGATTACGCCAAAGCATCGATTCCAGACTGGTTGAAGAATCGCAAGAAATCCATTGAAAAAGATTCTGTGAAACACGGCGAACAAACGGATGCACCTGACAAGAAATAGCAGTGCCATTTCTTCACTCAGACCTGGCAGGTTTTGGATGTTGAAAAATTATACCACCCAGACCCTCGATTGCTCAACAAAAGAAAAATCGTATAATAAAGAAAAACAAACTTTTACAAAACCCGAAAATTTAAGTGCGGAAAACAGGAAGTGTATCAAACGGGCTCCGGATATTATATTTATTAAAAAAAGTAGTATTATATGGAATTCGTTTTTACTTTGATATATGAGGATTATATGATAATTTGCGGTAGATTATATGTTAACTGCCCAAAGATATTGATGAATGGGATATGATCCTTATAGGCATCATCGCCGATCGATCCGATTGAAAGGGTATGATTATTCCCGATCGGGATATTATTATGTTACGATCTGCACACAGGATCGGGAGAAATTATTTGGAGAAATAGATGAGGCCATAATAAGATTAAATGAAGCGGGTCAAATGATTGATCAGGAATGGAATCAAATCCCTAAAAGATATGGATGTGTAATCATTGATAAATACGTTATTATGCCGAACCATCTTCACGGCATCCTTCAAATATTATCCGGGGAAAATGATGGGAATACATCATCGGAACAGGTGAATGTAGGGACGTCCCTTGTGGGCGTCCTCAATGATGCGAATGAAACCCACATTAGCCCAACTGAAACAGGTGATTCGGCGACAGAAAGGACAGGCACGAGACCCGTCCCTACATTGTTTGAAATCATTGGCGCGTTCAAATCTATCACCACAAATGGATATATCAATTGTGTAAAACAGAACAATTGGCCGCCGTTCAGAAAACGGTTGTGGCAATTACGGTATCATGACCGAATAATACGTGATGAAGATGAATTAAATAGGATCAGAAAATATATCATTGAGAACCCGTTAAATTGGGCAGAGGATGAAAATAATCCAGAGAATTTGGGTCAAAAAAATGAGAAGGACAGTTAACCAAAAAATGTAGCCGACCAACCTCCGCGGAGCTACGACTGGCGGCTGATTTTAACCGTTACATGACACAAAATAATAATCCAAAAATTCGTAAATTCGTCATCAAGGAATCTGACCAGTGAAAGAACTATTAGAACAATATCTAAAAAATCTAACATATACTGCCCGGCGTGGCGATGCACGGGAAGAAAGTTATTACAAGCATCTCGATGATTTAATTAAACAGTATACTGAAATTCAAAATATAAAAAATGTAGATGTTACGATTCTTCCGAAAAAAACCGAAGCCGGCAACCCCGACTTTCGCATCTGGGACGGTAAGAACCATATCACCGGTTACATCGAAGCCAAAGACCCTTCCATTACAAATCTTGATTACATCGAAGTCACGGAACAATTAGAACGTTATTTGTCGACCTTCCCGAATGTGATTCTTACTAATTTTTATGAATTTCGGTTGTATCGCGACGGTCAGTGTATCACCCAGGTAATGATCGGACGCCAGTTTATTGCTAAGAAATTGCATACAGCGCCACCGGTAGAAAATATCGATAAATTCAAAGAACTTTTCGATTTATTCTTTTCTTTCTCTCTGCCCAAAGTTCAAACAGCGCGTTCGCTGGCTATCGAACTGGCTAAACGCACCCGATTCCTGCGTGATGAAGTGATTTCTGTAGAAATGGCAGAGAACGAAAGCAAAGGCCATAAACAAATCATCGGTTTTTTTGAAGCCTTTAAAAAATATCTGATCGGAACATTAACCGAAAAACAATTCGCTGATCTTTATGCCCAAACCATTACTTACGGTCTTTTTGCAGCCCGAACCAGGGCTGACGGTGAATTTAACCGCAGACTGGCTTTTGATTACATCCCGCATACCATCGGCATCCTGCGTGATGTATTCCGATTTATCTCTTTGGAAGAACCGCCCAAATCATTTCAAATTATTGTCGAAGATATTGCAGAGATATTACATGTAGCCGACATCAATAATATACTTCATGAATATCACAGAACAGGAAAAGGCAGAGACCCTATTATTCATTTTTATGAAACTTTTCTGGCAACCTACGATCCCGCGATCCGTGAAAGGCGCGGGGTATATTATACACCGGAAGCAGTGGTCGGTTATATCGTTCGTTCATTACATTCCATATTAAAATCTCATTTTGGTCTGGCTGACGGACTTGCCGGCGAAGAAGTAAAACTGCTCGATCCGGCAGGCGGAACATTAACATTTATTGCTGAAGCCATTCGTTTGGCTGCCAATGAATTTAAGGAAAAATACGGCGAAGGCGGTTTACATCGCTGGATCAGCAAACATATTCTTGCTGATTTTTATGCTTTTGAACTTATGATGGCGCCTTATGCCATCGGTCATTTAAAGATGGGTTTTATTTTTGATGAACTCGGTTACAAGATGTCAGATGACGAACGCTTCAAACTCTACCTGACCAATACGCTTGAAATGGAGGAAATTGAACAAATTGCCATACCAGGATTAAGTTCGTTAAGCGAAGAAAGTCATCTTGCGGGAAAAGTTAAAAAAGAACAGCCGGTATTGGTGATTCTCGGCAATCCCCCCTACAGCGGCATCTCTGCAAACATTAATGAATGGACAGAACGATTACTCAAAGAAGATATTGACGGCACACAAAGTTACTACAAAGTAGACGATCAACCGCTTGGCGAGAAAAATCCAAAATGGCTGCAAGACGATTATGTAAAATTTCTGCGTTTCGCCCAGTGGAAAATCCAGACATCCGGTTACGGCATTGTTGGCATGATTACCAATCACAGTTATCTGGATAATCCTACATTTCGCGGTATGCGCCAGAGTTTAATAAAAACCTTTGATGAGCTTTACATTCTTGATCTGCACGGCAACAGCCTGAAAAAAGAGACGACCCCTGATGGTGGCAAGGATGAAAATGTATTTGATATTCGCCAGGGCGTAGCTATTGCCTTGTTTGTAAAAAATAAAGAACAAAAAGAGACTGCAGTATATCATTCTGATCTATATGGCCTGCGTGAAGAAAAATATAACTGGCTGGATAAAAATGAATTTATAAAAGAGAATTACGCAAAGATACTACCACGAAGCCCTTACTATTTTTTAGTGAAAAGAGATACTGAAAAGATTAAGCAATACTTGGATTGGGAAAAAGTAACCGAAATATTTCCTCTTAATGGTGTCGGTATGACCACTGCAAGGGATAATTTTGTTATTGATTTTGAAAAATCAATAGTTGAAAACCGAATAAGACTATTTAAAAATTCTAAATATGAAGATGAAGATCTTCATAATTTTTTTCAAATTAATAAAAAGAAAGGGTGGAACATCCGAAAAGCATGGAATATGTTACAGCCAGTATCTGATTCGGAATTAAATAAATTCATTTTGCATGTTACTTATCGCCCTTTTGATGATAGATATATTTTTTGGCATGATTCATTAGTATGGCGTACAGTTAAACAGGTTATGCGCCATATGACGGAAGGAAATATTGGTTTGACAGTCGGAAGACAAGGTCAAGTTGTTGGCCTTGAACATTTATGGAATTTAATCTTTATTTCTGAAAATATTATTGACATTAACGTGTACTATCGTGGTGGTGGATTACTTTTACCTCTATATATTTATCCAAATAAAGAAAAAAGCAATCCTAAATCCGGCACCGCGATGACGATTATTTTTGAGCCGGGAAAATCATATCAATCTCGAAAACCCAATATTAACGAAACATTTTATGATAAATTAAAAACTACTTACAAAAGTAAACCGACACCGGAAGACATTCTCTATTACATCTACGGCATATTTTACAGTAATATTTACCGTGAAACCTACGCCGAGTTTTTAAAGATTGATTTCCCTCGGGTGCCGTTTACCACCGATTACGATCTGTTTAAAAAATTGGGTGAATATGGCAAAGAACTGGCTGACCTGCATCTGCTGAAAAGTCCGTTGCTCGATCCGCCGGTTGCCAAATACCAGGGCAGCGGCGATAATGACCGGATTGAAAAGATTACTTACAAAGAAGATGAACAGCGCATCTATATCAATAATGATAAATACTTTGAAGGCATCGCCCCGGAAGTCTGGAATTATCATATCGGCGGTTATCAGGTCTTGCATAAATATCTGAAAGACCGAAAAGGCAGAATAATGGATGATGCGCCGCGGTATTGCCGTATCGTTACAGCATTAAGTAAAACCATAGAAATTCAAGAAAAGATAGATGAGATTTATCCCGAAATAGAAAAGGACCTTGTTGATTTTTTACATAAGGAATATCAATAAACTAAAAAACACATAACCAATGCATTAATTTGGCCGCGGGGCGCTGGCGTGATTTTGACATTTTGAGTGTTAACGCAAGTAATACGGAAAATGAATGGTGAATTTACCCTATCTCAACTTCAATCAAAATGTCATTATGTGAGTCGGGATATGGTACGTAAGGTGCTGAAAGATTTGCCAAAACTAGAGAAAGTAGTTTCTAAAGGGCGAGGTGTAGGGGCACGATGGCGAAGAAAGGGTAATAACTTTTTATAGAGGTAATAATAAGGGTAATTCGTGGGACAGAGATTGCACGGTTTATTTGCCACGCCGGCTATGTTTACGATAGTTTCAGTTTAATTGCAATCAATTAAGTACAAGATTTTAGTTTAAAAAAATGTATAACAATCGCTGGAATTGACTCGCAGCCTAAGCAGTGAGCAAGCTTGCTCTTAGACTAACATGCAACTCAGCTTGCACCGTTATATTTAAAAAAATTTGAATTTTTTATAATTTTATTTTTATTATATTAGTAAAAATTCTAAAAATGGATTAAACTATGAATACAAAAAAGTATATATACTGGGAAGATGAAGGAATGTATATAGGATATCTGATTGAATATCCTGATTATATGACCCAGGGTGAAAATACAGAGGAGTTGCAGGATAATCTTAAGGATATATATAAGGAATTAACCAGCGGCGCAATACCTTGTGTTCGTAAAGTCTCAGAATTAGAAGTATAACAAATCAATAGAGACAGACCGAAATCGCCGGCGATTTTGGCTGTTCAATTCAACCATTAAGAAAGGAGTTAAAAAATGAAAAAAGTATTCACAAAAGTTATGGGGCTTATAGTAACAATTAGCTTCATGTTTTTTTTAAGTGTCATATCCACACATGCCCAATCTTTTATTGAAATAGCCAAAGAAACAGGTGTTACCATAAAAGAGGAAGGAAATGTAAAGATATGGGAAGGTTCTGTCGCTGGAAAAATGAAACCAAATGGGCCCCTTACCGGGAAAACGATTGGTGTCCTTGTTGCCAGTGAGTTCAGTGATTTCCAGGCGCACTACATAGCTTCGTACGCGAGTGAATTTGGCGGAAAAGTCGAATTTCTCCTTGTAGATTGGGTCAAATGGAAGTTTACAAGGCCTAATGTTAAAACCAAAGGTGTCCAAGGCATGTGGGGTATGAGCATTGAGAAGAAAGATGCCCGGTATACTGCGAAACCATTGAAAGAAGCAGATTCTAATAATTATGATGCTCTGGTTGTTCTCGGTGGACATTCTGCTGATGTCATGATGACCGAGGTAGAAGTAATCGACTTTATTAAAGCCGTTTACAACAAAGGGGCTATCGTCGGGGCCATTGGCGGTGGTTCGATTCCATTGATTAGTGCCGGTATCATGAACGGGAAGATGGCTACGGGCAACAAGGTTGTTTCCTTCATGCTGAAAAAAATCGGTACGTTCAAGAATGTCCAGGTCGTTAAAGATGGCCAGGTCATTACAGCTCGGAACACGGTTGACACACCTGATTTTGTGCGAGAGCTGTGCAAAGCCTTTGACCCGAATTTTATCCCAAAGAGGAAAGGGATTCTTGCAGGAAAAAGGATTTTGGTGATTGCCGGCGAAGATTTTGAGGATATTGAGCTTGCTGTCCCTGTCATGGAATATATTTACCGGGGGGCAAAAGTTATACTGGCAACATTCATACCGCCCATGCGCTCCAGGCCTCCGATGTTGGGTTTAGATGTAGTTCAGGGCAATTTTGGGATGTCAGTACCACTCCAGGAAATACCATTGAGCTATTACCAAATTACAAAACTTTCCGGGATTGATATGAAAGATTTTGATGTGGTATACATCCCTGGTGCATTTTGTCCCTGGAATATGATAGTATCGGGCAAGCCGGTTGAATTTCTTCAAAAAGCCCATGATGCAGGAAAGATTATCGCATCCATATGCCATGGTCCCATTGCTGTGGCGGCCGCAGATTTGGTGAAAGGCAAGAAAATCGCGGGATGGCTCGCCTGCAAAGATGCGGTGAAGATCATGGGTGGTACCTATAATTATGATTGGTCGGCTGTCATCGATGGCCAAATCGTGACTGGCCGGATACCACCTGATGTACCTGAGTTTCTCGATGCTATTACAGAAGCTGTTTTGATCCCATAGGAATATGTTAGTTTCCTATTCTCTTATTTTCATCAGAAAATAGAAGTGAAATTACACGGAAATGAATGAACTACTGAAATGATTAGCATAGACGAAAAAGATACAAAATATCCAATTCGTTATACTTTCAAAAATGGTATAAATACTTACAAAGGGAAATATAGAGTCTGTGAAAATCCAATTTGTACATGTTGTAATATTGAACTTGTGTTTGATAATCACAATAACCAAATAATCTATCCCGAATTGGAAATAGAATTAAATGTGGAAAAAAGACTAATTTCAGATGATAAGAAAGGTAATAAGAATTATAAATTTTCTCAAATACTAATCAATGATTTTTATGATCAAGATTGGAAAATATTAACAAAATTATTTCTTGAAAAGAAAACACTCTATACAGAACATGCTGATTTGATTTCATTGGATGTAGTATTTCCAATTGATGAGATTGAAATGGAATCTAACTTGATCTCCTATAATGGAGTATTACCTTTTGCGAAACATATTTATTTTGATATTAACGATATATCTTTAATAGTTGAAGATTTGTATTGTGTTCAACCTTATTGCAATTGTCATGACGTTCATCTTTTTTTCTCATCTTATACCGAAGATAAAATGCTTTTCCCATTTTTAGAAGAAAATTTGGAAGATATTTATTTAATTTACAATCTCAAGAGAAAAAAATGGAGTTTAGAAGAGCATGAAGGTATCGCGATAGAACCGAAACGAATTATGTCTGCTTTTTCAGACGCCTATGATATTCAGAAATTATATAGCCATAGATATGGAACAATTCGTAATCTTTATAAACACTTTCGTCGTCAATTTGTTAAACCAATAGTAACTGATCAAAATATTGTTATTGAACGTAATGATCCCTGCCCATGTGGTAGTGGTAAAAAATATAAAAAGTGTTGTATGAATAGTGGGATATAATTAAATTAATAAACTAAAAGGAGGTAATTTGCGGTAGAATATAATGTTATGCCAGGAGTATAATATGAACGGACAGTCTAACAACAAACATAGCTTGAGTGACCATATGGGAGATCCCACATGGGTGATTACTCGCCGCGACTTTCTGAAAGCTTCATGTTTTGTCATCGCTGGGCTTTCCGTGGGGGCGCCGTTCGCTTATGCGGATGAAACAGATCACAAAACGAAACTGCGTTTCGGGATTGTAACGGATGCACATTATGCCGAAGCAGCCGCGAGAGGGGTGCGTCATTATAGAGAATCTGTGGCCAAAATGACCGAGTGTGTTACACTAATGAATGACAAGAAGGTTGATTTCCTTATCGAACTCGGCGATCTCAAAGATCAGGCCGATCCGCCAACAGAAAAGAGCACCATCTCCTACCTTCAGACTATCGAACAGGTGTTCCGGAAGTTCAAAGCGAACAAGTACCATGTTTTGGGGAATCACGACGTTGACAGCATATCGAAGGACCAGTTCCTGGCGATCGTTTCGAACACGAACATTCCGCGCGAATCAAAATACTATTCCTTTGATCTGAAGGGATTGCACTTCATTGTCCTCGATGCCAACTACCGTGCCGATGGTCTCGACTATGACTCCGGCAATTTCAAATGGACCGATGCGAACGTTCCGCGGGCAGAACTGAATTGGCTCGAACGCGATCTCGCATTTACATCCAAACCGGTCATTGTATTTGTTCACCAGCAACTTGATGGCGAGGGGAGCCATTACGTCAAGAACGCGGCGGACGTGCGCCTGATCTTACAGAAACATCAGAGAGTCCTCGCTGTCTTTCAGGGACATAATCACGCGGGTTATTACAGTCGTATTGAAGGGATTCATTACTACACGTTGAAAGCCATGGTTGCAGGGTCCGGTGAGGAGAACAATTCATATGCCATTGTTGAGATCAATGATAATCACACTTTTACTGTTACCGGCTATCGTAGAGCAATAAGCAAGAAACTGGAGAAGGCATAACAAGATGCTTGCACGGTACATCGCTATTCGCACCGACCGTGAAGCACAACGTTAAGCAGATAGTAATAATAAAATATGTAAATTTGTTAAACAAATTTTAATCAAATAACAATATGAAATTACAAATTATCTTAGAACGTAGTGATGAAGGAGGTTATACAGTATATGTCCCCTCTCTGCCTGGATGTATTAGTGAAGGAGAAACAAAAAAAGAAGCTTTAAAAAACATACAAGAAGCTATTGAGTTATATTTAGAGCCCATTTGAAGTTAACTATTCCAGTTCATCGACCAATTAAACGTTCTACTTTATCTTATATATTAAAACAAGCTTATCTTTCTGTAGAACAATTAAATGAATTATTATTAAAATATATATACAATCATTGTAATACAATTGAGAATACCTTCAGATGGTGGTGATGCAATCAAATCAACTAATTATTTCACAAAGCATACAAGATGTTCACCCGATGGAAAAAGATTGCATTCTCAAGCACCAGCTCCGGTTATTGGGCTATCTGGGTAATGGAACTTGATGTAGAATATATTAAAGAAAAATTGAAAAACAATTAAATGTTATTAATTTAATTAATGACTAATATTGGTCTCAGTTCTTAAAACATAAAATTATCCTGGTTAGAGAATATATATAAGAAATTTAATAAATTTGAATTTGAGAGGCTACATAGTTTTCTTAAATAAAGGGAAATAACACTTATTAATAAAAGAGTATCTAATAACGATAAATTTGGAGTAAATAATTATGAATACAAAAATGAATATGATTTATTGGAAAAGTGAAAAATTTTGGCTTGGAAAAATACTTGAACATCCGGAAATAATGACTCATGGAAAAACAGTTGATGAATTAGAAGAAAATTTAAAAGAAGCATTTCTTTTAATGGCAATGGATGATGTGCCAAGAGATCATAATATTAAGGAAATCGCTATATGAAGCGCAAAGAATTTGTAAGACAGTTAAAGAAGGATGGATGTTTGTTGCTCAGATCAGGCGGAAACCATGATATATATTTCAATCCAAAAACAGGACTAAAACAACCTGTACCAAAACATAATGAAATAGATAATGCCTTGGCCAAACATATCAGAAAATTTCTTGGTTTACAATAATAAATATGCATAATAATTGCTTGCACCTGATAAGAACTTTGCTACGTTCACATCTTGCAGGTAAAGCAAGACGTTAGCTGCTACGAGTTGAAATAAAGAAAATATAAGAAATCAATAAAAGAAACCATTTATCAAACTCATACCATAAAATATATAAGGATAAATATTCTAATAAAAGAGTTGGATTTTAACATAATATCTCTTATATTTTAATCGACTTATTAATATTTCTGTTGTAGAAAAATATTAATGAAAATAGAAAATGCAGGATTTTTTATGATCAAAAAAGTTGTAAAAATACAAGGTTTGAACGAACATAAAATAAGTTCGATTAATAATGACTTGGCTTATTGGTTAAGTAGGACATCAGAAGAACGAATATTAACTGTCGAATATTTAAGAAGGCAATATCATGGAAGTACAGCCAGACTTCAAATATCTGCTCGAGTTATTCAACGCATACAAAGTTAAATATATGATTGTTGGTGGATATGCATTAGCTTACCACGGAGCACCTCGTTATACAGGAGATATAGATGTTTATATTAAACCTGATTCTCAAAATGCTGAATTAATAATGAAAGCTTTGGTTGAATTCGGATTTGGCTCAGTGGGATTAACAGTTGAAGATTTTGATAATCCTGATAAAGTTATTCAGCTTGGAGTCCCACCGGTAAGAGTAGATATTATCACATCTATATCAGGTGTTTCATGGAAAGATGCGTCTTCAGGTTGTGTTGATGGAAAATATGGCGATGTGCCAGTCAAATATATTGGATTAAATGAATTCATTATAAATAAGCGGACAATAGGAAGAAAAAAAGATTTATCAGATTTAGAAGCGCTTGGTAAAGATTAAAAAGAACATAGCTACGCAAATTTACCCTGTGAAATATTGCTATGCAATAAATCTTCGATTTATTTCACAGGGCGGGTGAGTAAATTCCGATACGTATTAAATACAGTTTACTCAACGATATACCACTTACATAACAGAACTTCTCAAATAATCCGATGTGGCCGGACCGAGGTTGAACAGAAGATCGATAATACTAAGGTTTGGAATAAAGCCGTGTTTCGAACTGAATACCTGGGTGTATTCCAAACATTTGAAATGAGGGTCATCAATAACTTTTTTCGGATTGATCTTTTCCCTGTAATCCCACAACCCGGCTACGGATGGATTGACGAATTCGTCTGTATAGAGAATCTCCTGTTCAACGTCTAAAAAGTCCAGGATAATCTCCTGTATTTTTCTATTATAGTCGAACAGGAACCTGATTTTTGATGTATAAAAAGATCTAAGATCGTCAATATAGAATTCGTAAAAAGGTGAGGACTTATAAGCTGATTCAATGGACCTGAAATGCATGTTTTGCCAACTGGTGGCATAATCTATTTTCAGATCCCGGATAAAAACTTTGTGAAAGCTTCCCCGGATAACCGGTATGGATAAAACTACAGGTCCATTCGCTCCGTAAATGATACACCTGTTACGGTATGTTTGCTTGATAAAGTTTTCGTGTTTTTCAATGTAAACTGAACCAGGCAGAAAGAATTTGGAGTAATGTTGGATTGGGGCCAGGTAAGCGGTAGAAAGTAAAATTCTTTTTTTCTCAACCATGGTTCAGCTATACCTTTAGCCCCGGATTTTATTAATCATGCTCGCGTTAAATCCTGCCCCGAAACCATTATCGATGTTAACCACACTAACACCAGCGGCACAACTGGTCAACATGGCTAACAGAGCCGAAATGCCTCCAAAATTGGCACCATACCCAATGCTTGTCGGAACAGCAATAATGGGTTTATTAATTAACCCTCCGACAATGCTGGCAAGCGCTCCTTCCATTCCGGCTATCACAATAACAACCTTCGAATCACGGATAATATCCAGGTTATCAACCAGGCGGTGAATGCCCGCTACACCGGCGTCGTAAATTCTGTTCACCTTATTTCCCAATAGTTCAGCAGTTACAGCCGCTTCTTCGGCAACGGGTATGTCCGAAGTCCCGGCCGTTACGACCGATATATAACTATCCGGAATGGTTACTTTCTTTTTCATTCGACTTATTATTCGTGCCACTTCGTGATATTGAAAATCGGGGTGGAGATCTTTAACGGCATTGTACATATCAGATGTTGCGCGGGTTGCAATAATATTTGTGTCTTTTGTCAGCATAAACTCAATGATCTTTTGAACCTGCCCAACCGTTTTGCCTGAACAAAAAATGATTTCAGGATACCCCGTTCGTAATTCCCTGTGAAAATCGATTTTGGCAAACCCCAGATCTTTAAACGGAAGATCCTTTAAGTGATTAATCGCGTCATTAATCTCAATTTTCCCATCCTTAACGTCTTCTAAAAGTTTTTTTATGTCTTTGCTGTTCATATTGATAATAATTAATTCACGTTGCAAGTTACATGTTGCAGGTTAGATTCTTGCTTTATCTTGAAGCTTACAACATGTAATCAAATTAATATTCAAAATGTTTTCAGGTGTTTCCACCTGACATTGACTGTCGGTTGGAAACAACCGACAGCATCATAATGCTGCAAACAAATTCAACCACCTCCCCCTCCGTTCGGTCGGGTACTCCTTGCCCGACTGAACGAATCAGTCTCAATCCGGGCAATTTTCCCATGTGATCTGTTGATTTTATTAAAGAATAATAGGCCCCAGCGGGGTCACATTATTGTAGAAAACTAAACCCCTGATATTTACAACTCCAGCGGAGTCGCATTATTCAATCTTTTCAATTTATAATGCGACCCCATCCGAGGTCGTGGTTTGTACAATTATCCAAATTCTACAATAATTCGATCCCATCCGGGATCGTAATCTGTTTATTTTAACAATGCATTTATATGTTCTACTACTTCGCGTATTGGGATATTCCTTTCTTTGGCGATTCGCTTACAATCCTCATATTCAGGTTTGGAATGAAGGAGTTTGTTTTGGTAATAGCTGGATTTTATGGTTACTTCACCGTAGTCAGTAGATAATTTGCTCAGCTTTCTTTCCAG
>JAUWBB010000268.1 GCA_030605195.1 Bacteroidota bacterium | reverse complement strand
GTTTGATTGTTATTTACTTTTTTGCCGACTGCCGACTGAAGACTATAGACTAATTATTTATGAAATCTGAAAATTAAGGATTTTTTTAAATCAATTTGTGAAACTATGTCCTACTATGTTATAGAAGATAACTGTAACTTTTGATAATCCTTTAACAGGGTCAATGAATAAGCTTATGGAGACAGAAAACAAGCTTTCCAACTTAAGGAAATTAATGAATAAGCATAATTTTGATGCATACATCATACCAGTTACGGATCCTCATTTAGGAGAATATATCCCCGCGCATTGGAGGTGTATTGCCTGGTTTTCCGGATTTACAGGTTCAGCAGGAACAATTGTTATAACCAACGATTTTGCCGGACTCTGGACTGATTCAAGATATTTTTTGCAGGCTGAAGAACAACTGAGAAATACGGGAATAGAATTGGTGAAACTCAAAATACCACATTCTCCGGAATATATTGATTGGCTGAAGGAAAAATTAAAAGACGGGTCAACTATCGGATTTGATAGTAAAGTGGTGTCAATCGGCCTTACCGGAAAATTCGAAAATTTTTTGGAAAATAAAAATATTCAGATAAATACATCAAAAGATCTCGTAGGGGAGATATGGCAAAATCGACCACCTCTCCCAGATTCTAAGATATTTGATTTTAATGTTAAATTTTCCGGAGTAAGCCGTGAGAAAAAATCAGACAATGTTAAGCAACGAATGAAGGAGGAAGGTGTGGATTATCATCTGCTTACCGCGTTGGATGATATTGCCTGGACATTTAATATCCGGGCAAATGATGTAAAATATAGTCCACTGGCTGTTAGCTTTGCCCTGATTGGTTTTGACAATACCTCTCTGTTTATCGATAAGAAAAAGATTCCTGATAAATTAAAGAAAATTCTGTCAGATGCAGGGATATCACTAATGTCATATAAAGAAATTTCAAAAGCACTGATGAAACTGGGTAAAGGGACAAGGATATATTTATCACCTGGCAGTACCAATACATGGTTATATCGATCCATTCCGTCTTTTTGCAAGATTATTGAAGGTATCAGTATCCCTGCAAAGTTAAAAGCCATCAAAAATCCGGTTGAGATCGAGCATGTTAAAAATACCATGGTCAAAGATGGTGTGGCGCTCACTAGGTTCTTCTTCTGGCTGGAAAGGACTATCGGAAAACAAAAAATAACCGAAATATCAGCAAGCAAAAAATTGAATGATTTTCGTAATCAGCAAGACCTTTATCAGGGTCCCAGTTTTGCTGCTATTGCCGGTTACAGGGAACATGGAGCAATTGTGCATTATGAGCCTACGCCGGATACAGATATTAAACTGAATCCTGAAGGAATATTTCTGCTTGATTCAGGAGGGCAATACCTGGATGGAACTACCGATACAACCCGGTCAATATCTTTGGGTAATCCTACACGTGAGGAAAAAAGAGATTTCACTCTTGTTCTAAAAGGAACCATCGCTTTATCACTGATCGAGTTTCCTTTGGGAACCAAGGGATTCCAGATTGAAGTACTTGCGCGTAAAGCATTATGGGAAAATGGATTAAACTATGGTCACGGTACCGGCCATGGCGTCGGATTTTTCCTGAATGTTCATGAGGGTCCTCAGACTATCGGTACAGGTGCTTCAGGCAACCTTGAAACAATACTGGAACCGGGCATGATCCTTTCGAATGAGCCGGGTATTTACAGAGAAGGAAAATACGGCATCCGAACTGAAAACCTGTTGTTGATTGAAAAAAGCAGAGAAACGGAATTCGGACAGTTCCTGAAATTCAAAACCCTTACCCTCTGTTATATTGATATAAAACTGGTTGAAAAATCATTGCTTCTTCCGGAGGAAAAGAAGTGGTTAAATGAATACCATAAAAAAGTGTACGAATTGATTTCACCTCACCTTAACACTGTGGAAAGGATTTGGTTGAAAGAAAAAACAAAGGAAATTTAAAACAAATACCACTTAAAATGATTCCATGATGTCAGGTGTTTCCACTTGACATTGAATACTGGAGCAATTAAAATCCTGCCATATTATTAACTGTCGGATGGAAACATCCGACAGCATCCTAAATGATTAGAATTATATATAACGAATTGATTATTATCACATAATAGATTTTTTTCAGATGAAAAAATATTTTGAGATTTTGAAAATTGGATGTTGGATATTATTCATCATTTCAGGATGCCAACAAACTCCAATCTCCCTTTCGGAACGACTGGAAACCTTACCTGATGCAGAAATTATCCCGATTGAACCGGATACCCTGTTCAAATCTGCATATGAGATTCATCTTGCTCAGCCACTCGACCACAAGTATCCAAATGGGGAAACTTTTTATCAGCGGATTTATATTTCTCATATCGATTCAACACGTCCCGTTGTATTCATAACCGAAGGGTATGACGCTGATTATAATTATACTACCGAATTAAGCCGACTGCTGGATTGTAATCAGATCGTTGTTGAGCACCGGTATTTTGGAGAATCGGTTCCCGATTCAATGAACTGGCAATACCTTACCATCGAACAGGCAGCCAATGATCATCACAGGATTATACAATTGTTCAAGAAAGTTTATAAGGGCAAATGGATATCAACCGGTATCAGCAAAGGAGGGCAAACCACCATGTATCACCGGTATTATTTCCCGGAAGATGTGGATGTAAGCATACCGTATGTGGCGCCTCTGAATTTTTCCGTTGAGGACCCCAGGGTATATGATTTTTTACGGTCGGTAGGCACTGCAAAATGCAGACAAAAGATCCATGACTTCCAGGAACTTATTTTAAAAAGAAAAAACACCTACTTCCCGATGTTCCTTGAACGTTCGAAAAATAAAAGTTATACCTATAGAATTGGTGAAGAACAGGCATTTGAATACAGTGTTCTGGAATATTCATTTGCTTTCTGGCAATATGGCAGATGGAATTGTTGGGAAATTCCGGATTCTACCTGGACAAATGAGGAAATATTTGATCATTTCTCAAACATTAGCGATTTCAAATACTTTTCCGATCAGGGAATAAAAAAGCTTGAACCTTTTTTCTATCAGGCTATGACAGAGATCGGATTCTATGGATATGATTTTTCGGAATTTAACGGCATCCTTACCGCTGTTAAAAATCCCCTTTTTACCTTTTCAGCGCCGGAAAACGTTGAATTGGTATATAATGATCAAATAATGTTTGATGTGAATGATTATATCCAGAATGAGGGAAATAATTTTATTTTTATTTATGGTGAAACGGATACCTGGTCTTCTACTGCTGTGCAGCTTACTGGAAAGACAAATGCATTGAAAATGGTTAAAAAGGGTGGTTCTCACGCAACCCGGATCAGGAACATGTCGGATGAAGAAAAAGAACTTGTTCTTTCCACTTTAGAGGAAATGTTGGGAATTGAAATAAACAGGTCAGGAATTTGATGTCCCGGGAAAAGTCCGAACAGATGTGATTGATGACGGTGTTTGGGATCTGCATCTTCCCAGTCGTAATACCATTCTTGTAAATTACCTTTTTCCCCCACTTGGTAAAGGTGTAAACGGGCTAGGGCTTGCTCTAGTTTCACTCTGAAATCAGCATCAATATTTAAAATTCTTGATGCCTTGATGGTTTGTTCAAAGCATTCTCTAATCATGGCTAAATCGGCAGTGCCACTAAAAACAGAAGCACCCATTTTACCATTTCCAAGAACTAAGCTTTCTTCAAAATATTGAGCCGGTTGTTTGTACCATAACGTGTTATCCGATTGAGCGAAAGTTTTTTCTCCGGCTAAAAAAGCGAAACAAATTGTTAAAAAGATGCTAATATACTTCATGTGTTACCACCCGTTTAAATTCTAATCATAATGAAATCTACATTTTGCAATTAATATTTCATCATCTTTAACCTGATAAATTATTCGGTGTTCTCCATCGATCCTTCGAGACCAGAATCCTTTGTATTTATATTTTAATGGTTCTGGTTTTCCGATACCAGTAAAGGGATTCCGGGAAATGTCTTTTAGTAAATCATTTATCCTCTTCACTATCTTTTTATTGGTCTTTTGCCAATATAAATAATCTTCCCAAGACTCATCTACAAATATATATTTCACTATTCTATAAGACCTTTTTGAAATGATGAGCCTTTTTTCAATTTATCAATCGCGGAATCCAGCCTCTTTTCATTAGCCTTTGATGACAATTCATGCTGAGTTGCATATAATGAATTATACTCATCTAATGAAATTATAACTACTCCAGTATCTTTACCTCGATTAATTATCAAGGTCTCAAAATTCTCAGTCACTCTATCAAGATACCTCTTAATATCTTTTCGGAAATCAGAAATTGTTGTTGTTAGCATCATTTAATAATTTAGTACAATATTCAGTACAAATATATGTACATAAAATCAAATTTCATAATTTTTCAACCTTTTTTTATCAATGCATTGTTACCCAAATGGGTGGACCGGGTAGCTTACGCCCCCTAAGAACCGTACGTGCGACTTTATTCCCTTCGGTCATGAGATCGCTCCGCTAAGTTCACCGCATATGGCTCAGGCACTTTTAAGGCTTTCCCGGCGAAGGGAAACCCGGCTGTTAACGTTAGTTTCCTTTTCAACAAATTTAGTTATTTGCTTACACTCTTTAGCTAAATCTTCTCTCCATTTTAGGGGTAGAGATACCCAAAGGAAACGGAAAAATGCGATTACTTGGCATTCCTACCGTATCCG
>JAUWBB010000150.1 GCA_030605195.1 Bacteroidota bacterium | reverse complement strand
CCGGTTATGGTACTAACATGTCCCGGAGCAATATATCCGTTTAGTTTTACACCTTCATCTATCAAGGCCTCCATCGCCGGGGGCATAACTTTGTGAGAACTTAACAAAAAGAAATTTTCAATTCTTGTTTCATCTGCTTTTAGAATAGCTGCAGCACTGGTTGGAGCGGTTGTTTCAAATCCAATTCCCAGAAATACAATCTTCCTGGAAGGATTCTTCCGGGCAATCTGCAGTGCATCCAGGATGGAATAAACCATTCGTATATCCGAACCATTCGCTTTTTCCTTTTCCAATGATGATGATGATCCGGGTACTCTCATCAAATCACCAAACGTTGTTATAATCACATCCTTCAGCCTGCTCAATGCTACTGAATGATCAATAAACCTGTTACTGGTTACGCAAACCGGACAACCCGGACCAGACAAAAGACGGATATTAGGAGGTAAAAGGGAAGGAATGCCAAATTTTTGGATGGCCATGGTATGACCACCACATACTTCCATTAAAGAAACAGGTTTTTTTGAAATTTTTTTTACTTCTTCAACAATCCTTAATACCTGAGTTCTGTCCCTGTATTCGTCTATATACCTCATACTAATTGGCTAAAATGAGCTAAAATGCCTAAAATGATAGCGGAATTAAACATACAATCTAAAGTCGCAGGATATAAGGGTCTAAGAGTCTAAGGGTCTAAGAGTCTAAGAGTTTAAGAGTGGGAAATTCTAAGAGTTTCATTTTGACCTTTTAGACATTTATTATTTCAGGCATTCCAGGCATTTTCAATTATAGACACTTACTCTGAGCACTCAGAAGCTTATTTTTCACTCTAAGAAGTCTATTCAAGTTTTCTTATTTCTTCAAATAATTTAAAGGTTTCTTCCGCGTCTTTCTGACTTAATTTTTGTATTGCAAATCCCGTATGCAGGAGAATATAATCTCCCACTTTTATGTCGTCAACCAATTGCAGGCTGGCATTAATAATAGTTTCGCCTAATGAAACAGTTGCCATATCTCCATTGATGGTTACTACTTTTGCCGGTATACTTAAACACATTTCATTTCCCTCCTTTTAGCAGCTATTACAAGTTGTCCGAGGGCAAGTCCTCCATCATTACAAGGCACCTTTGTATGAGTAAAAACCTGAAAATCATTATTTTTCAGCAGGTTTTCAATTTTCCCTGACAAATACCTGTTTTGAAAACTTCCTCCGGATAAGACAACTTTGCTGATATTCTTTTTTTGAGCAATTTTCAGAACCGCAGCAAAAATAACAGAAATTATTGTATTATGGAATTTTGTTGCAATAACCGGTGCGGGTTTACCCGATTGTATATCCCCGACGATTCCCCTGATAGTCCCGGTCAGGGAAATAACTTCATCAATATGGTAGTTGTATTGCTCGTTTACATTTTCGTCGATGATTGACTCAAGTCGCATAGGTGCTTCAGCATGGAAATCTGCATGTGTGCAGATATTCAATATGGCAGCCACCGCGTCAAACAACCTGCCGGCACTGGAGGTCAGCGGACAATTGATCCCTTTGTCGATTACCTGAAGCATTAATTCAATATCCCGTTTTTCAATCTTATTCAGAAACGGAAGATCAAGCTTCAGGATATCCGAACCAAACGTCTTATATAAGTATGCAACACCCATACGCCACGGTTCTTCTGTTGCTTTATCGCCCCCTGGCATAGGAACATATTCAAAATGAGTGACACGTTCATAATCAGCCAGGTCGCACACCAGAAATTCACCACCCCATATGTTGTCGTCATCGCCCAGTCCAATCCCGTCAAAACTCACACCGATCACTTTTTCATCCAATCCGTTTTCTGCCATACAGGAAGCGATATGTGCATGGTGATGCTGAGCCTGTATTAACAGTCCTTCTCTTGCCTTTGCATACTTTGTCGACAGGTATTCCGGGTGGTAATCGCATACCAGAATTTTTGGCTGAACTCTGAAGAGCTTTTCAAATTGCATAATCGATTGTGTAAAAAATTTATACGTTTCCAAATTTTTCAGGTCACCAATATGTTGGCTCATAAAGACCTGGGTGCCTTTTCCCAGGCAGAAACAATTAACGAGTTCGGCTCCTGTAGCAAGTATACCATCTACATCAAGTTTCAAATCAACAGGGATAGGAACATAACCCCGTGAACGCCTTATCATCCTGTTTTTCCTGTTCACAACCATTTGAACCGAATCGTCCGTCCTGTTATAAATATCCCTGTTATAGGTAAGCAAAGCATCCGATACAGGCAAAAGTTTTTTTTCTGCCGTGTTATTATCTATAATTATCGGTTCCTCGGAAAGATTTCCGCTGGTTAACACGATAGCAGGAAGCTTAATTTTTTCGAAAAGAAGATAATGAAAAGGCATATAGGGCAGCATAGCTCCTATGGTTTGGAATCCTACACTTATCCCGGGAGCCAGGGATTTTTTAGTCTTTAAAATAACAATGGGCCTTCTCCACGACAATAACTCCTTTTGTTCGGTAGAATCAACTTCAGCATATTTCTTCAATTCCTCCAAACCGGAAAACATTACAGCAAAGGGTTTTCCATCCCTGTTCTTGGCTTCTCTTAACCGGTCAACAGCATGCGTATCTGTAGCATTACATGCCATAAAAAACCCTCCCAATCCTTTAATAGTAACAATTTCGCCCCGGAATATTCTTTCAGCAACCAATGTGGTAATCCTATCAATCCCTTCAATTCTTTTCCCCTGGTAAATCAATTCATAGTGTGGACCACAATTATTGCAGGCAACCGGTTGAGCATGGAATCTCCGGTCAAGTATATCCGAATATTCACCTTTGCATAACTCACACATCGGAAATACAGCCATGGTGGTTTTTTCCCGGTCGTAGGGTAAATTATTGATGATTGTAAATCTGGGGCCGCAGTTGGTACAATTAATAAAAGGATAATTTATCCGGTGCGTCTGGTTCTTCATATCACGAAGGCAGTTTTCGCACACAGCTATATCCGGACTTACTTCAGTTATCTCCTCCGAAATATCAGAGCTTTCAAAAATTTCGAAAACTGAAGAATATTCAGGTTTTTCTTCTTCAACTGACAGAGATGTTATATTTGATGCCAGCGGTGCTCTATTTTTCAGGGCTGTCAAAAATTGTTCAAGCCTGACTTGTTCCCCTTCAACTTTAATTTGCACACCGTCGTTCCGATTCTCCACCCACCCGGTCAGCTTATTCATTGTTGCAATACGATATATGAACGGCCTGAAACCAACCCCCTGGACCAAACCCTTTACCTCTATCTTATATGATTTAAATTTTTTGATTTTTATGTAATATTGTTAAACCTGGCAAATATACTCTAAAACTTGAGCTTGTAAAATTATCAAAATATAAGCTGTTCAATATTTTTTATTATTACTTTCATAGATCCCAAAGAATTCTAATTGGTAATTTTCAAAAAAGCAATCAATTCCAATATAAGGCTTAAAGCATGACTACACCGATTAAAATATTGATTTATGGCTACGGAAACTCCGGCAGGCAGGACGATGGGCTGGGCAATGAGTTCATTATGCGGATTGAGAAATGGGTCAGATCAGAAGGGTTAACGGATATAGAACTAGCTTCCGATTTCCAGCTAAAAATGGAAGATGCAAGGTTAAACCTTGAAAAGGCACTTACATTCATACAAGAAAAACTTAGACAAAAAGAATTGTAAAATGAGATGAACCAGTAAGATAAAAGCCTCTCACAAAATTCTCTTATAGCCCAAGAAACCGTATTCCAATTCCGCTTAACAGGATGGTTGCCCCGGCAATAGCGTGGGTAAACCTCTCCAATCTTCCCAGTGGAAGGTAATTCAGGCCAAATGAGCCTGCCAGGACAATTCCCAACATTGTAGTTATGGTTACCACTGCAAAAACAATTGATACCAGGATCATTCCTGATATGCTGTTTGTGGCTGCAGGATACATTAATATGGGTATCAGTGGTTCACATGGTCCAAGCACAAATATGACAAACAATACCCACGGGGTGATGTTCTTTTTCTTTGGTTGGTCATGAACGTGTAAATGACGATCCTCGTGAGTATGGTCATGAGTATGGTAAGTTCCGTCAGAATGGACATGGATATGCTTATGGGATTTTTCTCGGTAGGCTTGTCTCATCCCCCAAATAAAATATACCAGTCCAAAAGCAATGAAAAGCCATGCGGCAATGTTTCCCCTGCCCGATTCGATAAATACCAGTTTATTAACACCTATTCCAAATGCTACTCCAATAGATCCGAGTAATATTGAGCTTCCCACATGACCTAAACCACACAAAAATGTAACCCATGTTGTTTTAACAACCGACCACTTTCTGGCCTTTGCCATAACGATGAAGGGTAAATAATGATCCGGACCAAACAAAGTATGGAAGAACCCGATTGAAGCGGCTGTGATCAGTAATATCTCCATCCTGCAAATATAAAAACATTAAGTGAAAAAATGAAGTTTATGGTTTGTAGTTTGTAGTTCGTGGTTCGTAGTTTGTAAATTTCCGGTTGCAGACTTACCACGTTTACCCCGTTGGATAAATTCAAAATTAGCAGAATAATTACAACCGAGCGTTAGCGAGCTCGTGAACACACCAATTATAATGCATTTGCTTTTTAAACTACGTATTTCTCGGATGAACCTAATTTTTTAATATAACATCTTGTCCTTTTATGTTGTCTCGATTCATAATCGTTCCACAAATGCTGCACGTTTAGATTGTCTTCCAATTCGCGTGTTGTTTCCACATTTGTAAAGTTGTTATTAATAACTGTTTGCATTATTTTTCTAAAGATAATGGCATTCAATCCTTTATTTTGATATTCCGGTTTAATTGCTATAAGTAACAGGTCAATGGTGTCGTTATTTTGTAATGCACGTATAATTCTCAGATAACCGAAGGGAAACAGCTTTCCTTTCGATTTTTTCAAAGCTTTTGATAAAGAGGGCATTGATATGCCAAAGGCAACCAATTCATCTTCCTCGTTCAAAACAAACGAAATATATTCCGGACTTAGTAAAGACTGGAATTGCTTTTTAAGATTGACAGCTTGTTTGGGGGTGATTTCGGTAAAACCATACAGGTCTTTATATGTAACATTTATTAGTTTGAAAAGTCCGTCAAAGTACTTTAAAAAATCCTTCATGTTTTCACCATCTGCTGTATGCAATTTGTACCTTTTCGCAATAAGATCAGCACCTTTTGAAACTTTTTCCGGTACACTTTCAGGAACTTTAATGTTGTATTCTATCCAATCCACATCTTTTTTAAACCTGCATTTTTCAATTAAATCCGGATAATAGGAATAATTATAATGAGCAAAAGAGTTCGGAATTTCATCGAATCCTTCTACAAGAACACCCGATGCATCAAATGAAGTAAAACCAAGCGGGCCATGTAGATATTCCATATTACATTCTGTTGCCCATTGTTCAACCCTGTTTAACAAAAGTTCCGGCACTTCTTTATCCTCAATAAAATCCAACCATCCGAATCGTGCGTACTTAATTTTATGCTTTTTATTGTATTTGTAATTAATTATTCCAGCAATTCTTCCAACAACCTTTCCATTTCTGTAAACAAGCCAATATTTGGCTTTACAAAATTCAAAGGCCGGAATTAATTTATGTGAAAAAGTGTTTATTTCAGCCGAATGTAGAGGTGGAATATAATATTTACATCCGGAGTATAATTTATCCGGAAATTTTATAAAATCCTTTAATTCGTTTTTACTTGTAACTTCTTTGATTTTTAATTCCATAACATCTTTCCCCTTCAAGTTTTACCCAAGTAACTCTTTCCAAACAGAAAAAAAGCTGTTGAATAAGTATTATTTGGGGGGTTCAAACTTTTTTCTTTCTGACTTTTTTTGTTTTGTGGTCAGTATGTAAATATAAAATTTATCTTTTTTTATTCCCCTGATGAGTATCTTCACCAATTCTCCCAGCCTGTTTTCAAGTTCATTATATTTGTTATTAAGAAAAAAAGGCATTTCAAGCCCCTTTAATGCAGTAAGTATCGCGGGAGAAGCAAACTCAACATCATCAATTTCAAATTCGTTATTATTTATGCCTCCGATTAAAATAGTTTTTATGAACATTATCTCTTCATTATCATATTTTTCTCTGATCTTTTCAACAAAATCAATATAGACTAGATAATCGTTCTTTAAAGCCTCATAAAAATTGGCCATATCGTTAATTGTTTTCATTCTGACAAGAATGTAGTTTGAAAGTTTTTCTTTTGAATCATGACCGCTATCAATAGCCTTTACTAATTCGCTTCGCAATGTATGAAATTCCTTTTCGACAACACCCCTGAACAGCTCTTCCTTACTTTTAAAATAATAATAAACCGATCCCTTGGCTTTATGTGCAGCCCGGGCAATTTCATCAACAGTAGTTTTTTGAAAGCCAAATTTACTGAAGACCTTTGCAGCAACATTTAATATTCTGTCTTTTGTATCGTCTATTCTCATCTTTATTCTTTTTGACTAAAATTGTTTTATTATACAAATTTAATATAATTTCTTAATTGATACAATATTTTAAATAATTTTCCTTTCAGTGTATACTTTTAACCGGGTCAGGAGAACTGGGAGAAAGTTTTCAAAATCAGCGGGTTAACAGGTAACTTATATACAAAGATTCTTATTGACGGACTCCATGTTAAACCTTCTGTAGTTTCCGGTGAACAAAGTGATGGTATGGATATGGCATTAATAAGCCTTAATCATGAAACGAATATAATGAAGTTTGCCGGGGCGTACAATCCGCTTTATATCCTGAGAGAAAAGAAACTATGCAATAATAAAAACCTGAAAGGCTTTAAAACATTGAAAGGAAATGGCCATATTTTGCATGAAATATATGCCGATAAAATGCCAATTGCCATCTATGACCGAATGGATAAGTTTTTTACCCATGAAATTGAACTTTTAAACGGCGATTTATTATACATGTTCTCCGATGGTTATGCCGACCAGTTTGGCGGACCACAAGGCAAGAAATTCAAATACATACAATTCAAGCCTTATACTTGCAAATGCAAATAAATCAATGACAAAGCAAAAAGGTCTCTACTACTTTTGGCACAATAAACCTGGTTGGAATATTTTTTTTAGCCGCTTTCCGTGTTATCCATTTTTCAAGCTGAGTTTCGTCGAGGATTTCCTGGCAGGCATTTCCCCTGCCGTTTATCCGGAGCAGAATTTTAGTCATTTCCCAATTTTAGGCACTTTAAACTTTAGGCATTTTAGGCATTTCTTTTATTAGGCATTTTCAATTTTAAGCACTTTAAACTTTAGGCATTTTAGGCATTTCTTTTATTAGGCATTTTCAATTTTA
>JAUWBB010000338.1 GCA_030605195.1 Bacteroidota bacterium | reverse complement strand
GTTTGCAAACCCCGAAAATAATGGATGCCATTCCTGAAATGAAAAAAAAATTGGCCCGGGAAATGGAAATCGAAGTTGAAAACATTTCCATAAAGGCTACAACCACTGAAAAGCTTGGATTTATCGGAAGCGAAGAAGGACTCGCGTCTTATGCCGTAGTACTGATTACAAGACCTTATTAATTACTTTATCATCAGCAAAATAAGGCAAGGTGATTTTTAACCCGGGTGTTTTCTCCATCTCCCGTTTTATGGCAAAAATAGCTTCTTCATTTCTCGCCCAGCTTCTCCTGCCTATACCATTGTTTACATCCCAATGAAGCATCATATTTAATCTCCTGTCGGCTTCTTCAGTGCCATCAAGAACAAGACCAAATCCGCTATTTATTACTTCTCCCCAGCCAACACCTCCACCATTGTGAATGGAAACCCAGGTAGCACCCCTGAAGGCATCACCAATAACATTGTGAACAGCCATATCGGCTGTAAAGCTGGATCCATCATAAATATTCGAAGTTTCCCTAAACGGAGAATCCGTACCCGACACATCATGATGATCCCTTCCAAGTACAACAGGCGCTGAAATCTTTCCATCCCGTATTGCCCTGTTAAATTCCTCTGCAATTTTTATCCTTCCCTCACAATCAGCATAAAGGATCCTTGCCTGGGATCCAACCACCAGGTTGTTTCTTCCGGCTTCCCTTATCCAATGGATATTATCTTCAAGTTGTACGGATATTTCTTTTGGCGCTGTCTGATGTATTTTTTCCAAAACCCGGAGGGCAATTTTATCTGTTAATTCAAGGTCTTTCGGATTTGATGAAGTACAAACCCAGCGAAACGGACCAAACCCATAATCAAAGAATAAGGGACCCATGATATCCTGAACATAGGATGGATATTTAAAACTACCATCGGGTCGTGTGATATCGGCACCGGCCCTTGACGATTCCAGCATGAATGCATTTCCATAATCCCAAAAATACATTCCCCTTTCCGTCATTTTATTTATAGCCTGTACCTGCGTTTTCAGGGACTCGTGAACCTGCTTTTTAAACTGATCAGTATCTTCTGTCATCATTTTATTTGATTCCTCAAAAGACAAACCGACAGGATAATAACCTCCAGCATAAGGATTATGAAGCGAGGTTTGATCCGAACCCATTTCAACCCGGATATCTTTTTCAACCAATTTTTCCCATAAATTCACAATATTTCCATAATAAGCAAGGGATACAGCTTCTTTTCCTGACTTTGCCTTCTGTATTCGAACCAGCAATTTATCAAGACCAGTATATACTTCATCAATCCAGGCTTGTGAATATCTCATGTCAATGGCTTTTTTATTCACTTCAGCAATCACACATATTCCACCTGCGATAACGGTGGCTTTAGGCTGAGCACCGGACATTCCTCCCAGTCCGGATGTAACAAAAATCTTTCCTCTCAAATCCTTTTCCTTTCCCTTCGAAATTTTCCGGGCCGCGTTCAACACGGTTAAAGTTGTCCCATGGACAATACCCTGAGGACCAATATACATAAATGATCCGGCTGTCATTTGTCCATACTGGGAAACACCAAGAGCATTGAACCTTTCATAATCATCCGGTTTAGAATAATTGGGTACAACCATCCCATTTGTAACCACTACCCGTGGAGCATCCCTATGCGAAGGGAACAAACCCATCGGGTGACCGGAATACAAAACCAGGGTTTGTTCATCAGTCATTTTTGCCAGGTATTTCATGGTAAGCAGGTATTGTGCCCAATTTTGGAATACAGCACCGTTCCCTCCATAGGTAATTAACTCATGTGGATGCTGGGCAACCGTATCGTCCAGATTATTACTCAACATAAGCATAATCGCAGCTGCCTGAACCGATTGATAGGGATAATCAAATATTGACCTGGCGTAAATTTTATAATCCGGCTTTAAACGGTACATATAAATACGGCCATAATCTTTTAATTCTTTCGCAAATTCCTTTGCTAATATCTTATGATGTTTGGGGTGAAAATACCTGAGAGCATTCCTCAAAGCAAGTTTTTTTCCCTCCCGGGTTAAAATATCTTTTCTTACGGGTGCATGATTAATGCTCTTATCGTATGGCTTTGGCTCCGGTAATTCATCAGGGATTCCTTGTAGAATAAGCCTTTTAAAGTTATCGATATTCATAATGTTTTTTGATTTGTCATTTTAGCTATAAAGTTAACACTTTTTTTATCGATCCTGCCAAGTCGGCCGGCTGGTATGCGCAGGGCAGCAAACTCGGTTACGAACAATATATCTTAGGGCTTTGGCAGATATGAGAAGTTGGATAAAACACGATTTTACAAGATATCCAGGGGGAGTTGTTATGAACTTGTAAATCAAAGCCTGGCATCACAATCTTTAGGTTTTATTTCGTGATACTCGTCAGACCACTACTGCTGCCAGGTGATTAGTTTAGATTTGAAACATTGCAATTATCTTATGGTTTATGTAAAAAGTTAATGCATCTTAGTGGTCAGACGAGTAGGTTAATAAATAGCCCAGTCTTCAGATTGCCGACTGTTGACTGCCATGCAGTAAAGACTTAGACTTTATTTCAAAGGGCGAGTGAGTAAATTCCGAAACATATATTAACTTTGTGCTCACCATAATCAATTTAAAAATTTAAAATCAATACAGATGAAAAAATCCTGGATCGTTCTGGCAATTGTTATTCTGCTGGTTGTACTTGTATATGCCTCTGTAAAAGGAACCTACAACCAAATGGTTGGCAAAGACGAATCAGTATCCGCCCAATGGGCACAGGTTGAAAATGTTTATCAAAGAAGAATTGACCTGATCCCAAATCTTGTTAATACGGTTAAAGGATATGCCGATTTTGAGCAGGAAACATTAACCCAAGTTGTTGAAGCCCGGGCAAAAGCTACTTCCATTCAGGTTAATGCCGGTAATTTGAATCCTGCCATATTGAATCAATTTCAGGAAGCCCAGGCAGGTTTAAGTTCAGCATTGTCAAGGTTGTTGGTCACCGTTGAAAGATACCCCGACTTAAAGGCCAACCAAAACTTCCTTGAATTACAAGCTCAACTGGAAGGAACGGAAAACCGGATTGCAGTTGAAAGAAGAAAGTTCAACGATGTTGCCAGGGATTATAATACGTTTATCAGGCAATTTCCGAAAAATATTTATGCCAATATATTCAACTTTGAAAGCAAAGCCTACTTTGAGGCTGAAGAAAAGGCTAAAGAAGTTCCTAAAGTAGAATTTTAACCTCCCTAAAGGACGGGGCTATTGATATTTTTTTAATCTATAGTTTATGAATAATAAGAGAATAATATGAAAGCATCTGGTTTTTTCAACAAGAAAGAAAAAGAAAAAATCACACTGGCCATAAAAGAAGCTGAACTAAACACTTCCGGTGAGATCAGGGTACATATTGAAGGTAAATGCAGGGAAGAAGTAATGGACCGGGCTGTGTATATTTTTGAAAAACTTGGTATGCATAATACTGAATTGCGAAATGGTGTTTTGTTTTACCTGGCAGTCAACGATCATAAATTTGCAATCCTGGGTGATGCAGGTATAAACCAGGGTGTACCGGATGACTTTTGGGATGAAATTAAAAAATCAATGCTGGATTTCTTTTCAGAAAAACAATTTAGTGAAGGTCTGAGCCGGG
>JAUWBB010000289.1 GCA_030605195.1 Bacteroidota bacterium | reverse complement strand
TTATTGAGCAGGATTTAAAGTTAAAAGTCAACAGACAGAAAACGAAAATCTGCCGTCCGGTAAGCTACTGCATACTGGGATATAATTTTGTTAGTACCTACGTTAAGGGAGAAAGGGGAAAGTACCGTTTACGGGTCAGCCGCCTACTCGATTATATGCTGGCAGGAAAGTCCGAACGTGTTATTGCCTTTTACTTATAAAGTTTGGCACATAAAATTGTAAACATTTCCCAAGGTTTTGTGCCATTTCTGTTAAAAGCTAATCCCGGTTAAAAACCTATTCAAGTTTAGTAAAAGTATGGTGAGTAAAATTGGCGGAAAAGTTATTGCAAAAAGCATGACGTGCGGATCGGTAGCTTAGAAACTCGATAATCCCTCCTTGGTTAAACTTTGAATATTCAGTTAGAAAATTCAACCCGATTCGTGGGAGACCGTCAGGCGGCAAAACGGCATGACTTTTTGCAGCTTTAGTTAAGGTTTGTGCCAATTTTGCGAACACCATCCGGCACAGAAATGGCGCAAAAGTTGTCCACCGCAATTTTTGTGACAAACTTTTAGCAGGGAACTTCCGGGCGAGCTAAAACTGTCAATGAAATAATAATCCTGTCCGGTTATTACAAACTTTCATTAAAGGTGGGAGAGAGAAAGGCAATATTGAATGATGGGAAGCTTTGAGATAAAATCCGGTTTTTCTATTAATTAAATTTTACCCTGCTTGCATATAACGATCAGCGGTATGAAACGTTGCGCACTTTGAAATGCCTGCCTATCAAACCGTTTCGCCGTTGATTAAATGTTATATTGTTCAAATATCGCACTATCCTCGCAATGTTTTATGACCGCGTGTTACAGTGCGTTATTTATCTCTTCTTCAATTAATTCAATCATTTCTACAGCTGGTTCAAATAAAGGCTCAACCAAATCGCTGTTGTAATCAAACATGTTTTCATAATCACCCTTTTGTCTCCAGTCAAACAATTCGGATAGGAGTCGTCCATGTTTTTTATCAAATCTTCCGGTCTTTACAAAATGAAGAGAGAATTGGCTTTTTGTTGCAGAATGTGATTTAGTCTGGATTTTATTTAGTACCAACAGGGCATTAACCGCATAAAATACAGCATAATATAATCTATTTACTGCAGAATTCCAGAATCCATTTTCAGAAAGAACTTTCGCAGCTTCGAATGTTTTACGTGCTGATTCAATCCTATATTTAGCGTATTCTCGTCTTTCCTCATTTGTCATATTCGAATTCCTTCTTGTGTTACATTCTCATAAAATGGGGTAATCCGCTGTTTTGTCTGCCAATCATTTTTGGAGTAAACAAATATTGATAGAGGCTCACCTGTTTCTAATTCCAAATCATAAAGTTTGTCCCTAAACTTTCGTTCTGTTATCAAGTCAACAGAATAATCTGTAAGTACAAGGATGTCCCAATCCGAATCAGGGCGCTCGTCACCACGAGCACGAGAACCATACAGAATTACATCTGCTTTGGGGTCAATCGCATTAATGTAATGTCGAATTAATTGGCTTATATGTTGTGTCTTTGTTTTCATATCTCAAAGTTAACAAAATGATACGACTTTTCCATCCTTCTAATGCACTGAACGTAGTTGTATGTGTATGTTGTTTTTATTTCTTCTTTAGATTTTTTTTTGTAATTCATTGTTATCCCGTCTTTTAGACTCGAAAAAACGATCCAATGGGCTTTTTATATTTGCAAGGGATTTTTTCGATACATGAATATTCACCCCGTTGGATTTATTGATTTATTCTACGGAGCAAATTTCGGTTGTGGTGCCGCGCTCATGACCTAATAATTTCTGAATGTATCGTAAATCGACACCTTGTTCCAATAAATGTGTTGTCCCATGGGGATGGCTATGCCACAAATGAATGTCTTAAAACATGTGGTGTAACTTTAATTAAAATCTCTGCCTTTTTCCCTTTACTGTCCCTGACAAATATAATCTTTTTGCCGGTTATAATATCTTTCTCGCGTAGGTTAATCATTTCTCCTCTGCGCAAACCGGCCGAATAGATTAATCCGATAACTAACTTGTTTTTACTATTCGAAGCTACTTCCAGCATTTTGAAAAGTTCATCTTCTGTAATTACTTTGGGCAACGCTTTTGTTTTACGTGGCCTGTATATATTATAGTATTTCTTCTCCCTTCCCAATACTTTCTCATAATAAAACTTGATGGCATTGATCCGTTGGTTCTGTTGACTTGGTGATATGGACTTTTTAGTTATAAGCTCCAAAAGATAACCGTTGATTTGTTCGAAATCGATTTTTTCCGGAGATTGTTCAGAAAAATAATCCTGGAACTGCTTGAAATAGGCTGTGTAAGTTTTGATTGTACTTTTACTGTACCTCTTCTGTTGAAGCAAAGAAAAATACCCTTTCGGTAGTTCAGGTAAAAAAGTTTTCTTCCTTTTTTCTGATGAAACATTAGATATCTCCTGATTCCGGTGATGACTATACTCAAGCTTTATTTCAGGTTTAGTATACATTGATTCCTGAAAATTTTATATTTTTGTAACCCCGAAAAGAAGAAGGATGAGTTAGGAATGATGAAGGATGAAAGATGAACGAAGCTTTAAATTTTATCATTTACATCTTATCTTTCATCCTTCAAACTTCATATTTCCAATAGCCCAGATGGCGAAATTGGTAGACGCGCTGGTTTCAGGGACCAGTGTTCGCGAGAACGTGCAGGTTCGAGTCCTGTTCTGGGCACTATTAAAAAGATAAAAGTCAAAAGTCAAAAGTCAAAAGTCAAAAGTCAAAAGTCAAAAGTCAGAAGAATAGAAGGATTGAGCAATAATAAGAAGTAGAAGAAGTGGCGGTGGAAGGAAGCAGGAAAAAATTATCAGTACGCATTTGGCATAGGATGTAGAGCCGAATTGTATTCGGATGGAAGTAGACCTGCCGGAGCCGGTGAGAACAAAGAACAGTCAGAGAACTAAAAACTAAAAACTTTAAACTATTTAGCCCAGGTGGCGGAACTGGTAGACGCGCCAGGTTGAGGGCCTGGTGGCCGCTTTTGGTCGTGCAAGTTCGATTCTTGTCCTGGGCACAAATTGAAGTATGAAAGATGAATGATGAAGGATGAACCCGGATTCTTATTCCGGCAGTATCCCGGTTCCTTGTTTAATTGTCAGGTAACGATCAATGGGAGGATTATTATAAGTTTCTTTTCTCCCGTTTGACCAAAAAATTTCAATCTTGTCAATATGTTTATCCTGTCCCAGACCAATATGGACACGAGGGTCATGGTTTGAAAGGTAACTTGTTGCCCATTGATTTATGTAAACCCGTTTTTTAATACCAATTTTAACAATTATCCTCGCACCTATAGCGGAAGCAGGCCCGTTTTCACCTATTAGTTTCAATCCAAGCCAGTGATTGGAGTTGCCTCCATCATTTCTAAGAAGTGTGGCTGTTGCCTGAAGGTCAATATGAGATATAATTATATCCAGATCTCCGTCATTATCATAGTCCCATATGGCTGTTGCCCGGCCTGACCTCTTTGTAGAAAAATAATCACTAAGCTCAGGGCCTACATTTTTGAAGTGTCCTTTTCCGTCATTTTCCAATAACAGAGGGGGTTGTAAAATGAGTTCCTCTGCGGTTCCGTTTGCAGAAAATATATCAAGGTCACCATCATTATCATAATCAAAAAGTTCAGCACCCCAGGCACCTTTTCCTGCAAATATTCCTGCAACCCCACTTTTCTCGGTAATATCTTCGAAAAGTCCATTACCGGTATTACGATACAGGGCTCCGTACCGAAGATCGGTAACAAACAGGTCAATCAATCCGTCATTATCAATGTCCCCGATTGAGCCGTGCATCGACCCCGTTGGTACCCCACGACTGTTTGCAGCAACACCACTGGGTACAGCAACATCAATAAACCTGAGATTATCGTTTCTAAAAAGAAAATTCAACTGATGGTCGTTTCCCTGGAAAATATCCAAATCTCCATCATTGTCATAATCGTATATGGTTAATCCCATACATTTCGAATCGGGAAAATATAATTCATATTTTTTTGTAACATCAATGAACCGCCCATCTGATTGTTGCTGGTAAAGCATTGATGCTTGTCCCTTATATTCAGATGGATGAGGCATCAAGTCTGGTGTGGTTGGTGAAATATAGGCCGGGTCAAATGCAAGAAAATTTCCAACCATTGCATCAATTTTATTATCCAGGTTAAAATCCCAAAAAGCAACACCGACGCTCCATTTTACAAATCCATTTAACTTTTCCGGTCCTCTAAGTCCTGTTGATTCAGTAATATCACTAAATGTTCCATCACCGTTATTGCGGTAAAAAACATTTGGACCATAATTCAATATATACAGATCTTCGTCACCATCATTATCATAATCAATAGCACCTGCTGCCATTCCCCAATTCCGGTCATCTACTCCGG
>JAUWBB010000348.1 GCA_030605195.1 Bacteroidota bacterium | reverse complement strand
GCATCTTTCACCTCAACCTTTCCCTTCACAGACTCTGCCAGGTTCCTCGGACTCTGGCAGGTCTCTTTTTCCAGCCGAATGCAATTCGGCTCTACTCTTTGCGCTCCGCGCCATGCGCCCTGCGCTCTGCTTACTGCCTACTTTTTCCCCTGCTTCCTGCTATTGCAGCTTCTACTGCATCTTTCACCTCAACCTTTCCCTTCACAGACCCTGCCAGGCCTTCAAGACGCTGGCAGGTCTCTTTCCAGCCGAATACAATTCGGCTCTACTTCCATTGCTCCAAGCATGTCTAAAAACAATTTAGCAATTTTCATGATGTCAGGTGTTTCCACCTGACATTGAATACTGGAGTAATTAAAATCTTGCCATATCATTAACTGTCGGATGGAAACATCCGACAGCATCGTAACAATTTAGCAATTTCATCGACTGTTACTACTGCAGTTATCCACTCTATATGCTCTTTGCGCCACATGCTTTGCTTTTTACTTTTATCTTTTTACTTTTATCTTTTTTCTTGTTAATGATCCCGAATAACTAAATAAATGATAGATTTCGACAGGTTTACTCTTGAGAACGGCCTCAGGGTTATTGTTCACGGGGATGAAACCACACCCATGATTGCTATGAATTTGTTGTATGATGTCGGTGCAAAAGACGAACAGCCTGACAAAACGGGTTTCGCTCATCTGTTTGAACACCTGATGTTTGGCGGTTCTGTTAATATTCCAAACTATGACAAACCATTACAGAATATTGGAGGGGAGAATAATGCTTTTACAAATAATGATATCACGAACTACTATCTAACCCTCCCGGCAGAAAATATTGAAACCGGATTCTGGCTCGAATCCGACAGAATGTTATGCCTGGATTTTTCCCCGAAAAGTCTTGATATTCAAAAAAATGTGGTGATTGAAGAGTATAAACAAAGATATTTAAACCAGCCATACGGGGATGTATAGTTAATTTTGCGGCCCCTGGCCTATAAAGTGCACCCCTATCAATGGGCGACCATCGGTAAAGAGATAAGCCACATTCAAAATGCTACTCTCGAAAATGTGAAAAAATTCTTCTTTCAGCATTATGCTCCCAATAACGCGATCCTGGTTATTGCCGGAAATATTGATAAACAACAGGTTATTGATTTAGCCGAAAAGTGGTTTTCACCTATCGACGCCCGGAATGTTCCTGAAAGAAAATTATCAAGCGAACCCACCCAAAAGCAGGAAAGAAAATCAGAGGTTGAACGGGGCGTTCCGTTTGATGCCATATTTAAAACATATCATATGTGTTCCCGAAATCATGAGGATTTTTATGCAATGGACATAATTTCTGATATAATGGCTAACGGGAAGTCATCACGCCTATACCAACAACTGGTTCAGAAAAAGAAGCTTTTTAGTGAAATCAATGCCTATATTACCGGCGATATTGACCCGGGCTTGCTGGTTGTTTCCGGAAACCTGATGAAAAACATTACAATGAAAACGGCTGAAGATGCAATAAATGAGGAATTGGACAAACTAAAAACAGAATGGGTAAAAGAACATGAATTAAACAAAGTAAAAAATAAGGTTGAATCCACAATGATTTTCAGCATGACCAATGTATTGAATAAAGCAATGAATTTGGCCTTCTATGAACTGCTGGGAGATGCAGGTAATTTCAATACCGAGATTGAAAAATATCGCGAGGTTTCGCCCGTTACAATAAAAGACATGGCCAATACCATGTTACAACCCGAAAATTGTTCCACGCTTTATTATCTTTCAAAGAAGCATTGATATATATTTTTGGATTTATCAGGGTTATGAGTACATTATGGAAAAATGAATAGTGGAAGATTTTTTTTTATATTCTTTGCCATTATGACAACAGGAGAACTTAACAGAAAGAAAACGCCTGAATATCATCAGATAAAAGAAATCCCCCTAATACGTGCCGAAAAGCATTATCTTTCCAATAATGTACCCTTATATACGATAAATGCAGGCAACCTGGATATTATAAAAATAGAATTCATATTTAAGGCGGGTAGTTGGTTTGAACCAATGCCATTGGCGTCTTCAGCAACCAATGCAATGCTGAATGAGGGAACAGCAAACCGGACTTCCAAACAAATCGCGGAAACATTTGACTATTATGGTACATTTTTCCAACTCAATGTCGATAGGGATACCGCCGGCATTGTTCTGTTCACCCTGAAAAAATATTTGAATGAAACATTGGCAGTAGTAGAAGATATCATCAAAAATTCAACGTTCCCGGAAAACGAGTTTGAGATCTATATCAATAAGCGGAAGCAACATTTTATTGTCGAGAAGAATAAAGTTAAAACCCTGGCAAGGGATAAATTTCTGGAAGCGGTATTCGGAAAAGATCATCCATATGGATACGAAAATTCGCTGGAAGACTTTGACAGGGTTACCACTACTAAACTGGTAGATTTTTACAAAAAATTTTATCATGCAAAAAATTGTCAGATCATTGTTGCCGGAAAAATTGACAGCGATCTGATAAACACTCTTGAGAAGTTTCTTGGTAAAAATGACTGGAAAGGTAATGGTAGTTTTTTTGATTGCCCTATTCCTGTAACAAGCCCAAAACAAGGTGAATATTATGTTAAAAAAGACAAAGCAGTTCAATCGGCGATCCGTATCGGAAAGGTCCTTTTTAATAAACTACACCCCGATTATCCGGGTATGCTGGTTTTAAATACTATACTTGGTGGATACTTCGGATCACGGTTAATGAAAAATATCCGGGAAGAAAAAGGCTATACATACGGAATTTCTTCCCTGATCATCTCCCTGCATCATTCAGGATACTTAACCATCGCTTCCGAAGTTGGCGCAGATATTTACAAAGATGCAATAAAGGAAATATATAAAGAAATCAGAAGTCTGAGAGAAAAACCGGTTCCGCTTGATGAATTAACCCTCGTTAAAAATTATTTGCTCGGCGAATTACTCAGAATGTTTGACGGGCCTTTCGCGTTAGCCGATAGTTTCAGGTCAATCCTGGAATATGAATTGAATTATGATTTTTACATGAAGATCATTGAAACCATCAAAAATATCACGCCGGAAGAAATCCTTTCCCTGGCACAAAAATATTTAAACGAAGGATCATTTACCCAGGTTGTGGCAGGAGGAAAGAAATGAAAAATCATTTGATCAAATATCTTATTCTATTCCTTCTGGAGCTTGTCATCTTTTCATCCCAAATCTATGGACAGGACGAGGACCGTCCTGAAAGCCCTACCTTGGAACGGGTTAGTGTTGATCCTTTTTCGGGACACACATTACTTCAATGGACCCCGAGTTCTTCACCTGATGTAGAAGCCTATATCATTTACATCGATAAAAATAACAATTGGATTGCCATCGATACCATCTGGGACTCCGAAGTGACTCTCTATGAAAACACATCATCAAATGCATCTGTTTTTTCAGAATCGTATGTAATTGCTGCCTG
>JAUWBB010000280.1 GCA_030605195.1 Bacteroidota bacterium | reverse complement strand
GTTATGCCTCTTTCTAATTGCTTTGTAATTTTTTAGCCTCAGCCTTGTGCTACAATCAAACAAATTTAACACATCTCTCTCAATAAAATATCAGCAACAGATACTCCACAGCGCTTTATACTATCAAAGAATTTAAATATTAGTCTTATTTCAAAGAACTTTATGAAATCTTGTAAACATTCTGCTGTTTGATTATCATTATCAAGATAAGTTTGTAATTCACCTATTTTTAATTTAGTTTTGCTTTGTTGCATATCCATTTTGATTTATTTTTTTTAACCGATTGTAAATTAATAATTTACAATCGGATATGCAACTTTTTTTCACATTTTTTATAAACTTATTTCCTTGATTATAAACATCCTACGAAGTAGGAAATGTTTGTCAATATTAAAAGGAACGTGGGCATTTTGAAAAAATCTTCTTTTCTGAAACGAATTATAATAATAATAATTTCTTTTTTAATTGTTAACTTAACAGGCTTCTCGCAAACAGAAAAGGATTTCAGGCATATTTTCCAGGAAGCCGAATATTACTTTTATTCCGAGAGTGATTATGAAAACGCTATAATCTTATATTTAATCCTGAATGACTATGATCCAGGTAATGCAAATATTGAATATAAAATTGGCGTATGCTATTTGAATTTACCGGGAAGAAAAGAAAGGGCTATACAATTTCTTGAAAAAGCTGCAAAAAGTACAACCGATTATTATAGCTATAGTTACCGGGAGAAAAATGCTCCAAAAGATGCCGTTTTTTACCTTGGATATGCATATCATGTAAATAATCAACTTTCCAGGGCAATTGAAACATATAAAAAGTTTATGAAAAATCTTGTTGTAAAGGAATATTATGAAATGGATTTTATTAAACAACAAATAAAAGCCTGCGAAATAGCTGAAAAACTCCAAAAAGAACCCAGAACTTATCTGGAGGTAAAACTGGATGAACAAATCAATGCATACCAGATAAATTTCAACCCGGCAATTTCAGGAAATGGCTCTTATATGGTTTACACTGCCAAAATAGGCGATTATTATCATATTTTTTATTGCCAAAGTGTTGATGAAAAGTGGTCAAATCCTGTTGATATCACCAACCAACTGGAAACGCGGGAAGAGGGTATAAGCTGTTCGCTGTCCTACGATGGTAAGAAATTATTCCTGTTTAAAAATGACAGAGGTCTGGCTAATCTTTATGAAAGCAAGATGATGAATGGCAAATGGACCAAAATTAAAAGACTTAATAAAAACATCAATAGCAAATACCGGGAATCCAGTTGCAGTATCTCACCGAATGGCAAAACCCTGTATTTTTCCAGCAACCGGAAAGGTGGATATGGAGGACTGGATATTTATAAGTCGGAATTGACACCGCTGGGTGATTGGGGACCTGCCATAAATCTTGGACCTGATATAAATACCCCATTACTTGAAGATTCACCGTTTATTACCGTGGATAACAAGACTCTTTATTTCAGCTCCCAGGGGCATTATAATATGGGAGGATTCGACCTTTTTTACTCGGCTTACATGAGTAATGGGAAGTGGTCTGTGCCTGTTAACCTTGGTTATCCCCTAAATACAACAGATGATGACAGGTTTTTAGCACCGGTAGGAAACGGTGATTCTGCATATTATGCACACTTTACTACTACAGGGCTTCCAAAACAGGAAATATATCTTCTAACATTTGATACTAACGATAGTCCTTCAGAAATTACAGTAAAAGGGACAATAAGCTTAAAGTATAATATCCCTGATATGGATAGTACCTTTTTCGTTCATATCATTGATACAGTAAATGTAGATACTCTTCATATAGTCCAGCCTGCTCCGGATACCGGTGAATATTCCGTTTCAGTCCCACCGGAAGATTACAAAATGGTTATTACCGGCGAAGGCTATGAACCCATGGTTAAACAACTATACATATCCGAAAATTTTTATTTACCGGATATTACAATAGATCCAAAATTGGTTTCTAAAGAAATGTCCGGGGGGGAGTACATAACCATCTGGAATATTCTTTTCGATTTTGATGATTATTCGCTTAACCGGGAAGCTAAAATTGAACTGGAGAGAATGGTTAGTATTATGAAACAATATCCCGCCCTGGAATTTGAAATAGTTGGACATACTGATGTTATAGGAAGCACCAATTATAATCTTCAGCTTTCAAGGAAAAGAGCCCAATCAGTCCTGATCTATCTTGTAAATAGCGGAATTTCCAAAACCAGGCTAAAAACAAAGGGTGTTGGAGAAATTGTAGCCATCGCTTTAAATACACTTGAGGACGATACTTATAATCCCGAAGGACGAAGACTAAACCGCAGGGTAGAATTCAGGATATTAAGGTCTGATCCAGACCTGGTATTTAAAGAAGAGGTTTATATCTCCTACCATTTAAAAGGAGATAAGAAACTGAAATATACCATAATAGTAATGAAGGTTAAAGAAAAACTACCGGATGATTTTTTTACCGGGTATAATATGAAGGTATTAAAATATATCAGAGCAGAAAAGACTGAAGATGGTTACCTGTACACACTGGGCATTTTTATTCAAAAGACTGAAGCTATAAGAGTTGTCGGTAAATTATATGAAGTAGGATTTTCTGAAGCTCGGATTGTTGATCATCACGAATTATCCGATTTGAGCGTGTCAGAAACTGTTACAGAGAAAATACTATTCGGAAATCCGGAAGGTATCGAAAGTATTCCTTTTTATACTATCCAAATTTATGCCTTGCTAAAGCCCCCTAATATTGATGCTTTCAAAGATATAGATAACATCAGGGTTACTTATGGCAAAGACAAATTTTACAGGTATACTGTTGGAGAATATATAAGGTATCGTGCTGCTAAACAAACCCTTCCGGAAATTGTTAAAAAAGGATATCAGGATGCATTTATCAGACTGATAACAGACTTGAAATAAGCGACTTTATAAATCTTAAAATACGGTATCATGAAAAAAATTCTTGTTCCAGTCGATTTTTCGAAAGATTCAATGCATGCTTTAAAATACTCATTAGCACTTGCAACAAAAGTTGGTGCCGGTATTAAGATAATTCATGTAAGAAAAGAAAAAGATTATGCGCATCCATTCCTGCTTAAAGGAGTTGAAGCTGAATATGAAAAAACTGTTGAGGATTTTTGTAAAATGTTAATCGAAAATTACAAGAATGGACAAAATCTTGATTTTGTAATTGCCTGGGGTAAAATTCACATGAAAATCACTGAACAGGCCCAGAAAAATGAGGTGGATTTGATTATTATGGGAACACATGGTGTATCGGGTTTTGAAGAATTCTGGATAGGCAGCAACTCATACCGTATTATATGTCAGGCTCAATGCCCTGTTTTAACGATTCAATATGGATTCACAAAGAAAAAAATTACAAAAATCATTTTACCTATTGATGCTTACGGGGAGACAAGGCAGAAAGTTCCGTTTACCACTGAACTGGCTGTTATATTAGGGTCAGAAATTCATATCGTGGAGGTCCGGTCAACAAACGAGGCAGGTATAAAGAAAAGATTAAAAAAGTATGCCGATCAGGTATACGATTATGTTACAAAAAGGAATATTATAACCGTAAGGGATTCCTTGTACGGAAGCAGTATTTCAGATCTAACGATTGCCTATGCTGTTCATGTTGGCGCTGAGCTGATCTCAATAGTCACCAGTCAAAGAGGCACTCCGGTAAACATGAGGTTAAGTACAATCGCGCAGGAGATGGTAAATCATTCGCCTATTCCGGTATTGAGTATTCATCCATCATAACTGCATTACCCCGGAGGTTCATTCAGGAGAAGCCAATACATGCCTAACTCTTTTACCGATTTGGTAAACATCTCAAAATTATTTATTTGGGATTGTAAAGTAAAACGTTGCTCCTTTATTTACTTTTGCTTCTGTCCATACTTTACCTCCATGTCGCTGGATTATCCGGCGCACAATTGCCAGCCCGACTCCGGTTCCTTTAAATTCGCTCTCATCGTGCAAACGCTGGAAAACATTAAATAATTTACCGGCATATTGCATGTCAAAACCTGCTCCGTTATCTTTTACAAAGTAAATTATTTCACTGTTTTTCTTTTCGAAACCTACTTCAATAGTCGATTCTTTTTTAAATTTTGTGAATTTTAAGGCATTGGAGAGCAGGTTGACAAAAACCTGGTGGACCATATTCCGGTCACCATAGAGCGGCGGCAGGGTATCAATGTTAATCCGGATTTTCCGTTCCGGAGAATAACTTTTTAATTCATTCCATGTTTCTTTCACCAGATCATTCATGTTAATACCAACTTTTCTTATCACGGTACGTCCCATTCTTGAAAACGACAGGAGGTCATCGATAAGCTGTCCCATCTTCTGTGTGTTGTCAGAAATAACCTTTAATATTCTTTTGCCTTCATCATCGACCTTATTACTATAATTAGGGTTTCCTGTCCAAGTCAGATTAAATTGATTGTTTTTTGCTATTATTTTTTTCACCCCATAATTTTTTTTTAAAAAATAGGG
>JAUWBB010000021.1 GCA_030605195.1 Bacteroidota bacterium | reverse complement strand
GTGAAATATGCTCCTTCGTCGCATTTCACGGGGCAGGCCCAGCACCCAGTACCCAGCATCCATCACTACTCTTCCTTCTCCTCTGCTTCATGTGCTCTGAGCAATTCTTCCTGAAGGTCAGGCGGGACCTGGACATATTCTGAAAATTTCATGGTATACATAGCCCTGCCATTGGTAAGAGAGCTTAGAACTGTAGAATATTTGTTCATTTCGGCCAACGGAACTTTTGCAGATATTTTTTCAAATCCTTTTTCGCTTGACATACCCTGAACCATCCCCCGGCGTCCCTGGAGATCACTCATGACATCACCCATGCGGTCAGAGGGTACCAGGATCTCAATATCGTAAACAGGTTCCATAATTTTGGGCTTTGCATTTTTAAAGGCAATATTAAAAGCATTCCGGCCAGCTAACTTAAAGGATATATCATTCGAATCAACCGTATGCATTTTTCCGTCATATACGGCAACCCTGATGTCTCTGGCATATGAACCGGTTAACGGTCCGTTTTCCATTTTTTCCATTATGCCTTTCAAAATTGCAGGCATAAACCTGGTATCTATCGATCCTCCAACAATGCAATTATAAAACACCAGTTTACCACCCCATTCCAGGTCATTTTCTTCCTTTTTACGGACAGAAACTTTTATTTCTTTACCATTTACTTTATAGAGTTTAGGATCAGGCACTCCTTCGACATAGGGTTCAATAACCATATGAACTTCTCCAAATTGACCGGCGCCGCCCGATTGTTTTTTATGACGGTAATCAGCCTGTGCAATTTTCGTTATGGTTTCCCTGTAGGGGATTTTTGGGGGAACGAACTGGATGTCCAATTTAAATACATTATCAAAATGCCACTTCAGGATATTAAGATGATGTTCGCCTTGTCCGTGCACGATAATTTGTTTCAGCTCTTTTGAGTATTCCACGATGATGGTAGAATCTTCTTCATGGATTCGCTGCAGAATCTCACCCATCTTTTCCTCATCCCCTTCACTGGTTGTTTTAATGGCTGTCCTGTATTTTGGATCAGGGAACACAATTTCATTATAAGTCCAGTTTTGACCAGGAAAATTTAAGGTATGATTGGTCTTGGTACTCTTTAACTTAACGGTTGCTCCAATATCACCGGCAACGAGTTTGCTTACCTTATTTCGTTTTTTCCCGGCAACAACGAACAATTGAGACAACCTTTCTTTTGTTCTGGTATTATTGTTGACCAGATCCATTCCTTCCGTTATTTCACCTCTAATTACTTTGAAAAAATTGATTTCACCAACATGCTCTTCAATGGATGTTTTAAATACAAATATTGAAGCCGGTCCTTTCGGATCGCATTTGATTTCTTTTCCTTCGGAATTCTTAAACCCCGGCATATCTGTTGCTATTGGCAGGGTGTTGATAAGGAATTCCATTAAACGGTTTACACCTATATTGTTTTTTGCTGAAATACAAAACAGGGGGAATATTCCTCTTTGGATAAGTCCGGCAGTTATTCCCTTCCTCATCTCATCTTCGTCAAGAGTGTCTTTTTCAAAGAACAGCTCCATTAATGCTTCGTCATTTTCAGCAGCCTTTTCTACCAATTCATTATGGTATTCTTCCGCTTTAGCTTTCTGATCGTCGGGGATATCCGAGATCTCAGGTTTCCCGCCATCAGCAGGAAAGGTATAAAGCTTCATTTTCAGGACATCGACAATGGCATTAAACCCATTCCCCTCATTAACAGGATACTGTACTACAACCACGTTATTGCCAAATCGTTCTTTTGTTGTTTCAAGAGCTTTCTCGAAATGTGATTTTTCATGATCGAGAGAATTGACAACAAAAACAAGAGGTTTATTAGCCGCGTCACTATGGCGAAAATGGATTTCCGTTCCAACCTCCACACCATTTTGTGCATTTATCAGCATTATTCCGGTATCAGCAACTTTTAATGATGAAACCATTCCGCCAATAAAATCATCGAGGCCGGGTGTATCCAGGATATTTATTTTTTTATCCTGATATTCAGTGTATAATACTGTGGAAAAAACCGAGCTTCCGGTTTCATGCTCAATTTGATTGTAATCGGATACGGTGTTTTTTTTTTCCACTTGTCCCTTTCTGTCAATAATACCTCCTTCGAAAAGCATAGCTTCTGCAAGGGTGGTTTTCCCGGATCCGGTATTTCCCAACAGTGTAATATTTCGGATCTGATCAGTTTGGTAAGTTTTCATGTTTTGTCAGTAAATTAAAGGTATTCAAACTGTTTCTTCCGTTGAATGAACCGGGTAAAATTCAGCTTTTAATTTCGCGTTCCAAAAGTAATAATTTTTTTTGAGATTCAATTTTGATATTGTTTTTAAAAAAAAAAGAATACCTTTGCGAACCGATTTGGAAAATTGATTTTAACGTAAAACCCTGTTTTTATGCCAACAATACAGCAATTAGTTAGAAAAGGAAGAAAAAAAATTGTTGATAAAAGTAAAGCTCCGGCATTGGATTCCTGCCCTCAAAAAAGAGGTGTATGTGTAAGGGTATATACCACTACACCCAAGAAGCCGAATTCAGCTATGAGAAAAGTTGCCAGAGTGAGGTTAACCAACGGCAAGGAGGTGAATACTTATATACCTGGAGAAGGACATAATTTGCAGGAACACTCAATAGTCCTTATCCGGGGTGGCAGGGTGAAAGACCTGCCCGGAGTCAGATATCATTTAATACGCGGAACACTTGATGCATCAGGCGTTGAGGGACGTACACAAAGACGTTCCAAGTATGGTACAAAGAAACAGAAATAATAAAGAACATTTACGATAATGAGAAAAGGCAGACCGAAAAAGAGAATTTCATTACCTGATCCGAAGTTTAATGATCCTTTGGTAACCAGGTTTATTAATAATTTAATGAGCAGGGGGAAGAAGAGTATTTCTTATAAAATATTTTACGACGCCCTTGATATTGTCGAGCAAAAGATGAAAGATTCGGAAAGCACTCCTCTGGAAATCTGGAAAAAAGCACTGGAAAATATTACTCCACAGGTTGAAGTAAAAAGTAGAAGAGTGGGAGGTGCAACGTTTCAGGTTCCGATGGAGGTAAGACCTGACAGGAAGATATCCATTAGTATGAAAAATCTTATTCAATTTGCCGGCAAAAGGAGCGGAAAATCTATGAGAGACAAACTGGCAGCTGAGATTATTGCTGCTTATAATACTGAAGGTGCAGCCTTCAAGAAGAAGGAAGATACACACAGAATGGCAGAAGCGAATAAAGCATTTGCTCATTTCAGGTTTTAATACAAAGGAATAAAAGCTGTTTTAACTCCGGGCATGAACCAGAACCTAAAATATACCAGGAATATCGGCATTATGGCACATATTGATGCCGGTAAAACCACTACAACAGAAAGAATTCTGTTCTATTCCGGTATTACACATCGTATGGGAGAGGTTCATGATGGCGCTGCTCAGATGGACTGGATGGTACAGGAACAGGAAAGGGGTATTACCATAACCTCAGCTGCAACAACAACTTTTTGGAACTTCAATGGACAGGGTTATAAAATTAATATTATCGATACTCCCGGGCATGTTGATTTTACAGTTGAAGTTGAGCGTTCCTTACGGGTACTCGATGGGGCCGTTGCATTGTTTTGTGCAGTAGGCGGAGTGGAACCCCAATCGGAGACTGTATGGAAACAGGCTGATAAATACAAAGTTCCCAGAATAGCTTTTGTAAATAAAATGGATCGGACAGGCTCCGATTTTTTTAATGTTGTAAATCAAATCCGGGATAAACTATTTGCAAACCCGGTTCCGGTTCAAATACCTATTGGTTCTGAAGAATCATTTCAGGGTGTTATAGATCTCATTGAAAACAAGGCTGTTGTTTGGCAAGATGACGAAACACTTGGAATACGTTATGAATTGATTGATGTACCGGATGAATTTAAAAATGAGACTAAAGAGTGGAGGGGAAAGTTAATTGAAGCAGTAGCTGAAGTAGACGAATCGCTTTTTGAAAGATATTTTGAAGATACTGACTCCATTACAAATGATGAAATAATCGAAGCCATTCGGAAATCAACTCTTGACCGGACCATTGTTCCGGTTTTATGTGGCGCTGCCTTTAAAAATAAAGGTGTTCAGCGATTATTGGATGCCATTGTTGCTTTTTTACCCAACCCTCTTGATATCGGTCCGGTTAAAGGGGTTAATCCCAGAAATAATCAGCAAGTTCAAAGAAACCCCGATCCGAATGAACCCTTATCGGCTCTTGCTTTTAAAATAGCAACCGATCCCTTTGTCGGCAAATTGGCATTCCTGAGGATTTATTCGGGTTATATTCAATCGGGATCGAGTATTTTCAATACCAGAACAAATAAAAAAGAAAGAATTTCCCGGCTATATGAAATGCACGCTAATAAACAAAATCCCAAAGACCGGATAGAAGCTGGTGATATCTGTGCCATTGTTGGATTTAAAGATATTCAGACCGGAGATACGCTTTGTGATAAAAATAAACCAATTTACCTGGAATCGATAGTATTTCCCGAGCCGGTTATTGGAATAGCCATTGAGCCAAAAACACAGGAAGATATAGATAAACTTACTATTGCCCTGAGAAAATTGGCAGAGGAGGATCCAACTTTTCAGGTGAATGTAGATGAGGATACCGGACAAACGATTATCAATGGAATGGGAGAACTTCATCTGGAGATTCTTATTGACAGGCTGAAGAGGGAATTTAATGTTGGCTGCAATCAGGGGTTTCCCATGGTTGCTTATAAGGAAGCTGTTACAACTCTCATTGAACATAAGGAAGTATTTAAGAAACAAACAGGTGGTAAGGGTAAGTTTGCAGAAATAATCATTGAAATTTCTCCGGCTGATAAAGGGGTCAGGGGGCTTCAGTTTATTGACGAAGTGAAAAAAGGAAATATTCCCAGGGAATTTATACCCTCTGTTGAAAAAGGATTTAAGCATGCAATGCAAAACGGGGTATTGGCTGGTTATCCAATGGATAATCTAAAGGTTATTCTAAAGGATGGTTCCTACCACATGGTTGATTCTGATATGCTTTCCTTTGAAATTGTCGCCAAACATGCTTTTACAAAGGCATGTTTAAAGGCAAATCCCGTTTTACTCGAACCCATAATGTCGGCGGAGGTTGTGACACCGGTAGAATACATGGGAGACATAATCTCCGATTTTAACAGAAGACGCGGACAGGTTGAGGGGATGGAAACAAAAGCCGGAGCCAGGGTGATTAAAGCCAGGGTCCCACTTGCCGAAAAATTTGGATATGTCACTGTTTTGCGAACAATATCCTCAGGACGGGCTACATCAACAATGGAATTTTCACATTATGAAGAAGTGCCGCCTGAGATTTCATCAAAAATTGTTGAAAGTGCTAAAGGTATAGGTATAACTGAATTTTAATCAAATAATGAGCCAGAAAATTAGAATTAAACTAAAGTCGTACGATCATAACCTGGTCGATAAATCGGCTGAAAAGATTGTAAAAACGGTAAAATCTACAGGTGCAGTTGTTAGCGGGCCAATTCCATTACCGACTCATCGTCGTGTTTTTACCGTTCTACGTTCACCTTTTGTGAATAAAAAATCAAGAGAACAGTTTCAACTGTGTTCTTTTAAACGATTGTTGGATATTTACAGCTCCACTCCAAAAACCATTGATGCCCTGATGAAATTGGAATTGCCCAGTGGAGTGGAGGTTGAAATTAAGGTGTAAAATTTTATAATACCCTGGAAAATGGAAGGATTAATTGGCAAAAAAATTGGGATGACCTCCCTCTTTGAAGAAGGGAAAAATGTTCCTTGTACCGTAATACAAGCTGGGCCATGCGTTATAACACAAATTAAGACACGAAAAAAAGATGGTTATGACGCGGTTCAACTGGGTTTTGATGAAAAAAAGGAAAAGCACTGTACAAAAGCTGAATTGGGACATTTCAAAAATGCAAATACAACACCAAAGAGAAAATTAGTGGAGTTTACTAAATTCCAAACAGAAGTAAATTTGGGTGATATATTAAACGTAGAATTTTTCAAAAATGATACATGGTTGGATGTAAGAGGTATTTCTAAAGGGAAAGGTTTTCAGGGTGTTGTCAAGCGTCATGGTTTCCATGGAGTTGGAGACCAAACACACGGACAACACAACCGAAACCGGGCACCCGGTTCGCTAGGAGCATCTTCTAATCCTTCGAGGGTATTCAAAGGGATGAGAATGGCCGGCCGGACAGGTGGTAATCAGGTGATGATGATTAATATTAGGGTGATGAAAATTATACCGGATAACAACCTGCTAATCGTTAAGGGATCTGTTCCCGGTCCCAAGGGTTCATTTTTAATAATTACAAAGTAATGAAAGTAGCGGTTAAAAATATTTCAGGGGAAGATACAGGGAGGAAAATAAACCTGGATGATTCCATTTTTGGAATTGAGCCAAACGATCATGCCATATATCTGGATACCAAGCAATTTATGGCCAAAAACCGGCAAGGTACACATAAAACCAAAGAAAGAAGTGAGATCACCGGCAGTACCAGGAAGATCAAAAGACAAAAGGGAACCGGCACGGCAAGAGCCGGAAGCATTAAATCACCAATCTTCAGAGGCGGAGGCAGGGCTTTCGGACCACAGCCACGTAACCATGGATTTAAACTTAATAAAAAGGTAAAGCTATTAGCACGCAAATCAGCCCTGACATATAAAGCAAAAAGCAAGGATATTATTGTTGTGGAAGATTTTCAATATGATACTCCGAAAACCAGGGAATTTGCAGGATTGAATACCAATCTGAAGATTAATAATAAAAAATCACTTTTCGTTTTAGCTGAACCAAATAAAAATATATATTTGTCCTCTCGAAATCTGAAAGATTCTAAAGTTGTAACAGCCGCGGAATTAACGACATACGATATCCTAAGGGCTTCAACATTGGTTCTGGTCGAGAACTCAATTAATGGTTTATATAAAACTTTTGGTGTATAGAAAATCAGACAGGGGATAATGGATATTATACTTAAACCAATAGTAACGGAAAAAATGACGGCCCAAAGCGAGAATTTTAATCGTTTTGGCTTTGTTGTTTCGAAAAAGGCAAATAAGATTCAAATTAAAAAAGCCATTGAAGAAATGTATGGTGTTACCGTTGAATCGGTTAATACCATGCGTTACGGTGGGAAGAGGAAATCAAGGTATACCCGGACAGGTATTGTGACCGGGAAAACGGGCTCCTTAAAAAAAGCCATCGTGACGTTGGCTGAAGGAGATACCATCGATTTTTATAGCAATATTTAAAAACCATGGCAGTTAAGAAGTTAAAACCTGTTACACCGGGTCAAAGACAAAAGGTAACCAGTACGTTCGCGGAGATTACACGATCTTACCCTGAAAAATCTTTACTGCGACCTCTGAAAAAGAGCGGCGGAAGGAATAATTCGGGAAAAATGACCATGAGATATATGGGCGGTGGACATAAAAAAAGATACCGCCATATTGATTTCCTTCGTAACAAAGATGAAATTACTGCCATAGTACGGACAATAGAGTATGACCCAAATCGCACAGCCAGGATTGCGCTGGTAGTTTACGAAGATGGAGAAAAGAGATATATTATTGCTCCAAACGGGCTTAAGGTTGGTCAAACCATTCAGTCTGGAAAAGGTATTGCACCGGAAATCGGCAATGCATTACCATTATCTGATATACCGATGGGAACCGTTGTTCACAATATAGAACTGACTCCCGGAAAAGGTGGAAGTTTAGCCAGGAGTGCCGGTTCATATGCGCAACTTACTTCGAGAGACAAGAAATATGCTATCATGAAACTTCCATCAGGGGAATCCAGGATGGTGTTGACAACCTGTAGAGCAACTATTGGTACGGTATCAAACCCAGACCATGGTCTTGAATCTTCAGGCAAGGCGGGAAGAAGCAGATGGCTGGGAAGAAGACCCAGGGTTAGAGGAGTTGCCATGAACCCGGTTGATCACCCAATGGGAGGTGGCGAAGGCAAAGCATCAGGAGGATTACCAAGGTCAAGAAAGGGGATCCCTGCAAAAGGATATAAAACCCGAAACAAGAAAAAGTTGTCAAATAAGTTTATTGTTGAAAGAAAAAAGAAATAATAATTAGAATAGTATCATTATGAGCCGATCATTAAAAAAAGGTCCTTTTATTGATTATAAGTTGGAAAAGAGAATCTTCGAACAAAACGAATCGAAAAAAAAATCGGTTATTAAAACCTGGTCTCGACGGTCAGTAATCTCACCCGATTTTGTTGGACATACAGTTGCTGTACATAATGGTAATAAATTTATACCGGTTTATATTACAGAGAATATGGTTGGCCATAAACTGGGAGAATTCGCACCGACCAGAACATGGAGGGGCCATGGTGGCAAGGCTAGGTAGGTCATTATATTTTAAAAAATATTCTTAAAAATGGGCGCAAGAAAAAGGAATAGAGCTAATCAATTAAAAGAAGAGCGAAAAGAAAAATACTTTGCTGTACTTAGAAATTGTCCGACTTCTCCTCGAAAAATGCGATTAGTGATTGATCTGATCAGAGGACAGGAGGTGAATAAGGCCATGGATATATTGAAATACATCTCAAAACACCCTGCGAAAAGGGTGGAAAAATTACTGCTTTCAGCCATTGCCAATTGGCAAACTAAAAATGAAGGAGTTCGGATCGAAGACAGCCGGTTATTTGTAAAAGAAACTTATGTCGACCAGTCGCGAACTCTTAAAAGATTGCGTCCTGCACCCCAGGGAAGAGCTCACAGGATCAGAAAGAGATCCAATCACGTTACCATAATACTTGACAGTTTAAACCGTATTCAGGAAAATACATCAAACGCGTAATAAATGGGACAAAAAGTAAATCCGATAGGAAATAGATTGGGTATAATAAAAGGTTGGGACTCAAATTGGTTCGGAGGCAAGAATTATGCTGATAAATTATTGGAAGATTCAAAAATAAGAGAATATTTAACTACACGTTTGGCCAAAGCCAGTTTATCAAAAATTATAATTGAACGAACCTTAAAGATGATCACTGTAACGGTTAATACTGCCAGACCCGGTATTATCATAGGAAAAGGCGGACAGGAAGTTGATAAATTAAAGGAGGAACTGAAAAAGATCACCCAAAAAGAAGTTCAGATAAATATTTTTGAAGTAAAACGCCCTGAGTTAGATGCTAATATTGTGGCAAATAATATTGCACGTCAGATCGAAGGAAAAATCTCGTACCGGAGAGCGATTAAAATGACGATAGCTTCAACTATGAGAATGGGTGCTGAAGGGATTAAGGTATTGGTATCGGGCCGTTTGGGCGGTGCCGAAATGGCCCGAAATGAAACATACAAGGAAGGCAGGATTCCATTACATACATTCAGGGCAGATATTGAATATGCCCTGGCTGAGGCATTAACTAAGGTTGGACTTATTGGGGTCAAGGTGTGGATCTGTAATGGGGAAATTTTTGGAAAACGCGATCTGTCTCCTAATATTGGAGCCAAAAGCACAAGACCAAAGGGATTTAAGAAAAAAAGAAGATAACCTTATACATTATGTTACAGCCCAAGAAAACTAAATTCAGAAGGCAACAAAAAGGCAAAATGAAAGGTAATGCCCAAAGGGGAAACCAATTGGCATTTGGGTCCTTCGGCATTAAAACGTTAGAGCAGTCGTGGATTACTGGAAGGCAAATTGAAGCTGCCAGGCAAGCTGTTACCAGGCATATGAAGCGTCAGGGACAAATCTGGATCAGGATATTTCCTGATAAACCCATCACTAAAAAACCTGCTGAGGTTCGCATGGGAAAGGGGAAGGGCCCACCAGAAGGATTTGTTGCTCCGGTAACACCAGGAAGAATCATCATTGAGGCTGAAGGAGTTCCTTTCAAAATTGCAAAAGAAGCATTACGATTAGCAGCCCAAAAGTTGCCTGTAACAACTAAATTTATTGTTAGTCGCGATTATGTTGAATAATCAATTGATTTTATACCATGAAGCCAACTGAAATAAGGGAATTGTCCACCAGAGAAATTGAAGAAAGGATTGATAACGAAAAAAGCATATTAACCCGGCTTAAATTAGGTCATATTATTTCTCCGTTAGATAATCCTATGAAAATTAAAGAAAGCCGTAAAGATATTGCAAGGTTAAGGACAGAACTGCGTAAGAGACAATTAAATGAAAAAAAGAAAAGCTAATTATCAGGATGGAAAAGCGTAATTTAAGAAAAGAGCGAATTGGCATTGTTGTCAGCAATAAGATGGAAAAATCTATTGTCATTGCCGTGAAAAGGAGGGTTAAGCATCCGATTTATGGAAAATTTCTGAATAAAACAACAAAACTAATTGCCCATGATGAAGAGAATACTTGTAATATTGGTGATACGGTGAAGATTATGGAAACGCGCCCTTTGAGTAAAAGGAAAAGCTGGAGATTAATTGAAATTATCGAAAGAGTTAAGTAATTATGATACAACAAGAAAGCAGATTGTTAGTTGCCGATAATAGTGGTGCCAAAGAAGTTTTATGTATCAGAGTCCTTGGAGGTACAGGGAAAAGGTATGCCAGAATAGGTGATAAAATAGTCGTTTCTATTAAAAGCGCTTTACCTTCCGGGGAGGTAAAAAAAGGAACGGTCACCAAAGCTGTTGTAGTTAGAACAAAAAAGGAAACCAGAAGGCCGGATGGTTCATATATCAGGTTTGATGACAATGCTGTAGTGCTTCTGACCAATCTGGACGAGATACGTGGAACACGAATTTTTGGCCCGGTAGCCCGGGAATTACGTGAAAAATACATGAAAATCATTTCATTGGCACCTGAGGTATTATAAATAAAAAGTTCAGATCAATGGGAAATAAGTTGCATATTAAAAAGGGAGATTCGGTAATTGTTATTACAGGTGAAGCTAAAGGTCAGCAAGGTAGAGTCCTCGATGTTTTAGTGAAGAAAAGACGTGCTATTGTTGAGGGTGTAAATATGGTTTCGAAACATACTAAACCCAATGCACAAAACCCCAAGGGTGGTATCCTTAAGAAGGAGGCATCAATTCATATATCCAATTTGCTGTTGGTGGATCCCTCAAGTGGTGAACCCACACGAATTGGCAGGAGACTGAATGAAAATAATAAATTGGTGCGATATTCAAAAAAATCAGAGGAGGAGATAAAATAATGGAATACTCACCATATCTGAAAAAAAAATATTTCGAAGAGATTATTCCTGCCTTAAAGAAAGAATTCAATTACAAATCGGTTATGAAGGTGCCCCGGTTACAAAAAATTGTTATCAATCAGGGGATTGGGCAGGCTGTGGCTGACAAAAAGCTTATAGATACAGGCATAGAAGAAATCTCTACGATTGCCGGCCAGAAAGCTATAAAAACCCTGGCTACAAAAGATATATCGAATTTTAAATTAAGGAAAAAAATGCCAATCGGTGTAACCCTTACCTTGCGCAGGGATAGAATGTATGAATTTCTGGAGAGATTGATATGTGTAGCCTTACCAAGGATCCGTGATTTCAAGGGCATAACCAGCAAACTGGATGGCAGAGGCAATTATACTCTCGGTATATCCGAACAAATTATTTTTCCGGAAATTGATATCGATAAAATAAATAAAATAATGGGACTCCAGTTTACTTTCGTTACTTCAGCAAAAACCGATGAAGAAGGGTTTGCTTTATTGAAAAAATTTGGATTGCCTTTTAAAACAAGTAAAAGTAATTAGTATGGCAAAAGAATCAATGAAAGCCAGGGAGATAAAACGGCAGAAATTAGTCGACCGGTATGCTGTAAAAAGAGAAAAACTAAAGACAGATGGTGACTATGTCGGACTAAGCCGATTACCCAGGAATTCAAATCCAATCAGACTGCATAACAGGTGTAAACTTACGGGCAGACCAAAGGGTTATATGAGGCAGTTCGGATTGAGTAGAATTACTTTCAGGGAGATGGCATCTGCAGGTTTGATACCCGGCATTAAGAAAGCAAGTTGGTGAAAGTTTTAATGTTGATTGGAATTTTGGATTTTAAATACTCAAAATCCAAAATTTAAAACAGAAAATAAAAATGACAGATCCAATAGCAGATTATCTTACACGAGTCAGGAATGGTTTAATGGCAAGCCATAAGATTGTTGAGATTCCTGCCTCGAATTTAAAGAAAGAGATAACTAAAATCCTTTATGATAAAGGGTATATCCTTAGTTATAAATTTGAAGAGAAAGGCCCCCAGGGGCTTATTAGAATTGCTTTGAAATATCACCCGGAAACAAAGAAACCGGCCCTTAAATCCATCAAAAGGATAAGTCGCCCCGGATTAAGAAAATATGCCGAAGCTAATAACCTTCCCAGGGTCTTGAATGGTCTGGGAATAGCCATATTATCCACATCGAAAGGGGTAATGTCCGATAAAGAAGCCAGAAAACAAAATGTGGGTGGTGAAGTTTTATGTTATGTTTATTAAGAACCGGAGGGAAGATAAATGTCACGAATAGGAAGATTACCCGTTAGTTTGCCCGAAGGCGTGAGTGTTACAGTGAATGAAGGAAATCTTATAACTGTAAAAGGTCCTTTGGGAGAACTTTCTCAAAAAGTTGCTCCTGAGATAAATGTTTCGGCAGAACCGAATCAGGTTGTGGTAAACCGGCCAACTGAGCAAAAGCATCATAAATCGCTTCATGGTCTTTATCGCTCTCTTATTAATAATATGGTAGTCGGTGTGTCGAAGGGATATGAAATCAAACAGGAATTGGTAGGAATTGGTTTCCGTGCTCAAGCCAAAGGACAACTGCTTGAATTAAGTCTGGGTTATTCGCATGATATTGTTCTTGAAATTCCTGTCGAGATTAAGATTGAAACAAAAACAGAACGGAGAAGTAACCCGATTATAACGCTTAAAAGCATTGATAAACAACTACTGGGTCACGTTGCGGCAAAAATACGTTCATTAAAACCCCCGGAGCCTTATAAAGGGAAAGGGATACGCTATGTTGGTGAACAGTTGAGAAGAAAGGCTGGAAAGACTGCAAGTGTATAACAAAATAATATTGGCAAAATCATGGCTTTAACAAAGCAGGATAGAAGATTAAGAATAAGACGAAGAGTACGGAAGAGAATTTCCGGAACAGTAAACAAACCAAGAATGTCTGTTTTCAGAAGTAATAAGCAGATTTATGTACAGTTAATCGATGATGTAACTGCCAAGACCTTGGTCTCTGTTTCTTCGCTGAATAAGGATATCGCTGAAAAGAAGGGTATTACAAAATTGGATCAGGCAAAATTTGTTGGTGCATTAATCGCTAAGATGAGTAAAAAAGTTGGGATTTCCACGGTTTTATTTGACAGGAATGGATATTTATATCATGGAAGAGTAAAATCATTGGCAGAAGCTGCCAGAGAGGGTGGACTTAAATTTTAAAGTATTATGTCAAACACTATTAGAAAAGTAAAAACCAGTGATCTGGAACTAAAAGATCGGCTTGTCAGCATACAACGGGTAACTAAAGTAACCAAGGGAGGCAGAACATTCAGTTTTTCTGCAATAGTGGTTGTTGGTAATGAAGATGGAATTGCAGGTCATGGTCTGGGTAAGGCCAATGAAGTTACCACGGCTATAGCCAAAGGGATCGAGGATGCCAAAAAGAACCTGATCAAAATCCCGATTGTTAATGGCACAATTCCTCATGAACAGATAGCCAAATATGGAGGAGCAAAGGTGTTTATAAAACCGGCATCTTATGGTACAGGTGTGAAAGCAGGAGGGGCGATGAGAGCAGTGCTTGAAAGTGTTGGCGTAAAAAACGTTCTGGCAAAATCGAAAGGATCATCAAACCCACATAATTTGGTAAAAGCAACCTTCGCGGCATTGCTGGAATTACGTGATGCTTTTGCAGTAGCACAACATAGAGGAATATCTATGTATAAGGTTTTTAACGGATAGAATAATTAAGAAATGGCCAGGATAAGAATAAGACAAAAAAGAAGTAAAATCGGTAGTTCGAAACGGCAAAAAAGAACGCTTGAGGCTCTTGGGTTACGAAAAATAAACAGCTCGGTTGAGGTCGAAGCAACTCCACAAATTTTGGGCATGGTTAACAAAGTGAAACATCTTGTACAGGTTGAGGAAATAAAAATGAGCTAAAATGAAGAGGAAGTGAAAAGTGAACTAAAGTTGAGAAGAAGTTAAGATTTTAGTCACTTTAAACTTTAGGCATTTTAGGCACTTCTTTTTTCAGGCATTTCTTTTTTAATATAATTATGGACTTAAGTAAATTAAAACCGGCAAAAGGATCGACGAAGAAAAAGAAGCGTCTTGGCCGTGGACAAGGTTCCGGACGGGGCGGTACGGCAACAAAAGGTCATAAAGGTCAAAAATCAAGGTCAGGATATTCAAGGCAATTTGGTTTTGAAGGAGGTCAAATGCCTCTTTTAAGGAGAGTTCCAAAATATGGTTTTAAAAATATTAACCGGAAAGAATATAAAGGCATTAATATTGAAATATTACAGGCTTTGGCAGAGAAGAAAGGACTAAAAACAATCGATATTGATACAATGATTGATGCCGGTCTGGTATCGAAAAACAAGCTGGTTAAGATACTTGGCAAGGGAAAATTATCATTGAAACTTGAGGTGAAGGCACATGCATTTTCAAAATCAGCAGAGGAAGCAATCAAGGCCATGGAAGGCACCGTTGTTATAGTATAATATAGAATGAAAGCACTTATTGAAACCATAAAGAATATTTTTAAGATCGAAGATCTTCGGTCCCGGATCCTTTATACTCTTGGGATTTTGTTGATTTACAGGCTGGGTAAATATATTAGCTTGCCCGGCATCGATCCCTCTCAATTAGGGCAGTTAAAACAGCAAACATCACAGGGAATAATGGGACTTCTTGATATGTTTTCAGGCGGGGCTTTCTCACAGGCATCTATTTTCGCATTGGGTATCATGCCGTACATTTCCGCTTCCATTGTTATACAGCTTTTAGGTATTGCTGTGCCCTATTTTCAGCGTTTACAGCGTGAAGGGGAAAGCGGCAGAAGAAAGATCAACCAGCTTACCAGGTATTTAACGGTTGCCATATTGTTACTTCAGGCACCCAGTTATCTGGCCAACCTGCATGCCCAATTACCGGATTCGGCTTTTGTCCTCAAAGGTACGTTTTTCACCATATCTTCGGTACTTATTTTAACAACGGGTACCATGTTTGTAATGTGGTTAGGTGAAAAAATTACCGACAAGGGTATTGGGAATGGTATATCGTTGATAATTATGGTTGGAATTATTGCCAGGTTGCCTTTTTCAATTACTGCCGAATTTGGTTCCAGGCTGGAAGGATCAGGAGGTTTAGTGGCATTTTTAGTTGAGATGATCATTTTGTTCTTTGTGGTTTTAGCAACAATATTGCTGATTCAGGGAACCAGGAGAATTCCGGTACAATATGCAAAACGAATTATAGGTAATAAACAATATGGAGGAGTAAGGCAATATATTCCTCTGAAAGTAAATGCTGCAGGTGTTATGCCAATCATTTTTGCACAGGCCATCATGATGTTGCCTATTGTTTTGATCGGATATGCTTCCGACAAGACTTCCGGATTAGCCGCTGCATTTTCCAATATGTATGGTTTCTGGTATAGCTTTGTTTTTGCAATAATGATAATACTATTTACCTATTTCTATACCGCCATTACCATTAATCCCACCCAGATGGCCGAAGATATGAAAAAGAATGGCGGATTTATACCGGGAGTAAAACCAGGAAGGAAAACAGTCGAATTTTTAGATAACGTAATGTCGAGAATTACTCTGCCGGGATCATTCTTCCTGGCTGTTGTTGCAATACTGCCGGCTTTTGCCGTAAATTTAGGGATTACAGGTCAATTTGCACAGTTTTACGGTGGGACATCATTGTTAATATTGGTGGGTGTAGTATTAGATACACTGCAACAAATTGAAAGTCATTTATTAATGCGTCATTATGATGGATTAATGAAGTCAGGAAGAATTAAAGGCCGGACTGGAAGTGCTGCAGCTATATAATTTTAAATTTTGGTTCTTTGATGTTATTATATAAAACGAAAAAGGAGATTGAACTTCTCAGGGAAAGTAATGTTTTAGTCTCTAAAACCTTAGCTGAGGTTGCCAGGCATGTTAAACAAGGAATTACAACTATCGAATTAGACAGAATAGCCGAGGAATTTATTAGGGATCATGGTGCAAAACCTGGATTTAAAGATTATAATAAATTTCCCAATACTCTTTGTACCTCTGTAAATAGCGAGGTTGTACACGGAATTCCTTCATCTTATGTATTGAAGGAGGGGGATATTGTATCGATCGATTGTGGCGTTCTGTTGAATGGTTATTATGGAGATTCGGCCTTTACTTTTCCTGTCGGAGAAATAAAACAAGAAAAAAAAAAATTACTGGAGTATACGCGCAATGCATTATATAAAGGCGTTGAAATGGCGATTGTTGGAAACCGG
>JAUWBB010000306.1 GCA_030605195.1 Bacteroidota bacterium | reverse complement strand
TCGACAAAGCAGACTGGGAATACCAGACTTCTTTTAATGTTACTTCCGGTATACTGGCAAAAAATAATGTTTGGCTCGAGTTTATGGGACTTGACACCTATGCAGATATTTACCTTAACGGTCAGAAAATACTTACTGCTGATAACATGTTCAGGGAGTGGAAGGTCGATTGCAAAGAATTTCTGAGAAAAGGTGAAAACATTCTTCGCGTTTACCTGACTTCACCAATAACAATTGGTCTTGAGAAACTTGAAGCTAATGGTTATGGGCTTCCTGCTGTAAATGACCAGTCGGAAAACGGCGAACTTGGCGACAGAAAAGTAAGTGTATTTACCCGGAAAGCCGGTTATCATTTTGGCTGGGACTGGGGGCCACGACTGGTGACATCAGGAATATGGCGGCCGGTATTTCTTAAAGCATGGAACAAAACAAGAATTGAAAATTTTTATATCGTCCGGAATGAGGTTTCCGATATGTCAGCGAAAATGACTGCTGAATTTGAAATATCAAGCGATGAAAATCAGGAACTCAGATTGGCGATTGCCGTTGAAGGTAAAATATTTGCTGAAAGAATCATCGAAGTTACCAAAGGGAAAAGCATTTCAAAGGTTGATTTTAAAATTTTAAACCCCAAGCTTTGGTGGTCAGCAGGTTTGGGTGAACAGCATCTTTATAATATTACAGGGAAAGTATATGATTCGGAAAGCATTCATGATGAAAGCAAAACAAAGATAGGAATAAGAACTGCCAATCTCATACAAAAACCGGATACTGATGGAAAAGGAAAGAGTTTTTATATTGAATTGAATGGAAGACCGGTTTTCTCAAAAGGCGCTAATTATATTCCCAACGATGTCTTCCTTCCCAGAGTAACTCCTGATAAATATGAAAATATCGTAAAATCGGCAGCCGAGGCAAACATGAATATGTTAAGGGTCTGGGGTGGTGGAATTTACGAGAATAATATTTTTTACGACCTGTGCGATAAGTACGGAATCATGATCTGGCAGGATTTTATGTTTGCATGCAGCATGTATCCCGGAGGCGATGATTTCTTTGAAAATGTAAAACAGGAAGCAATAGACAATGTAAAACGCCTGAGAAATCACCCGTCGATTGTTCTTTGGTGCGGTAACAACGAAATTGAAACTGCCTGGGCCGAGTATGAAGAGAATTGGGGCTGGGGATGGAAACAACGCTATAATGAGGAACAGAGAAAAGAAATCTGGACTAATTACGAAAAAGTATTTCATGAAATCCTTCCTGAGGTTGTTGAGAAATATTCAAATAACACTTTCTACTGGCATTCCTCCCCATCGGCTGGAATGGGAAAACTGTCTCATTACATGAGTACTTCAGGTGATATCCACTACTGGGGTGTTTGGCACGGGCGGCATCCCTTCAGTGAGTTTCAAAAATATTTAGGCCGTTTTATGAGTGAATACGGTTTCCAGTCGTTCCCTGAGTTTAAATCCGTTAATGAATATACCATTGAATCAGACTGGAATATTGAATCAGAGGTAATGGCTTCACACCAACGCAGCGGTATAGGTAACCCGCGGATAAAAAGTTACATGGAAAAGGATTATGTGGTCCCGGTTGATTTTGAAGATTTCCTTTACGTTGGGCAGGTTTTACAAGCCGTTGCAATACAGGAAGCAATTGAGGCCCACCGTCGTGCAATGCCATATTGTATGGGTACACTTTACTGGCAGATAAACGATTGCTGGCCGGTTGCTTCATGGTCGAGCATTGATTATTTTCAAAGATGGAAGGCTTTGCAATTCTTTGCACTTCATGCCAATAAAAGTGTAATTGTTTCTTCAACAGAAAAAGAAGGAAAAGTAATTCTCTCCGTGGTTTCAGATGAAACCGAAGACATTAAAGGGACACTCAAACTGAAACTGATTGATTTTGAAGGAAATGAGATCTGGACAGAATCAATAAAAATTGAAGTGATAGAAAATTCCTCAGAAGTTTATTTCGAAAAAGAGATAAAAGAATTAATCGGAAGTAGCAACGCGAACCATATCGTTTTGGTTTCCGAATTGATTGTAAATGGTCAATCGCTCGACACTGATTTGTTTTACTTTGTAAAGCCAAAAGGCATGAAACTTTCCGATCCGGAATTAAATATTGAAGTGAAAGAAGAAACCGGTAAATATGTTATTGAGGTTTCTTCGAAATCGTTGATTAAAAATCTTTTCCTTACAATTGATGAGGGAAACGAGAGATTTTCAGATAACTATTTTGATGTTTTACCCGGCGAAACCAAAACAGTATATTATCCTGATACCGAAAATATCCGGGATTTTGCTTTAAAAATAAAAAGCATCCATTTGTAAAAACCAGTTAAATAACAATAAAATTATGTGTTTAAACCCTGAACAATCCAATTTGAAAAATTTACTTTTTCGTTTTATTTTCATTTTAATAATTCTCTTTTCCGGCTTATCCTGTACTTATGATCAGAATTGGTCCCTGGTTTGGTCTGACGAGTTTAAAAATACAGGTCTGCCTGATTATACAAAATGGGAATACGATGTTGGTGGTAATGGTTGGGGAAATAATGAATTGGAATATTATACCAAATCCTGTCCCGAGAATGCCAGGATAAAGAACGGTATACTTATTATAACCGCTATTAAAGAAAATTATGGTGGCATGAATTATACTTCCGCGAGGTTGAAAACCCAGGGAAAAGCATCATGGAAATATGGTAAAATAGAAGCCCGGATAAAGCTTCCGTATGGCAAAGGTATCTGGCCGGCTTTCTGGATGCTTGGAAATAAGTTTAGCGCTGTTGGTTGGCCTGCATGCGGGGAAATTGATATTATGGAAATGGTAGGAGGTACAAAGGGGGATAATACTATACATGGAGCAGTTCATTGGGATGAAAATGGACATGCCTCAGATGTAGGCAAAACAAGCCTGTCTTCCGGGATATTTGCAGATGATTTCCATGTTTTTTCCATTGAATGGGATTCACAGACGATAAAATGGTTTTTGGACGGTCAACAATATCTTGCAATTGATATCACTCCTCAAGCTCTGAGTGAATTTCACAACGAATTTTTTATTATACTGAATCTTGCAGTTGGTGGAAATTGGCCGGGTTCACCAGATTCAATAACCGTTTTTCCTCAAACCATGGAGGTGGATTACGTAAGGATTTATTCTTTATCTAATTAGCCCAAGTTGCAGGTTATGGTCCTACGGACTCTGGCAGGTTATTCCAAGCTCTCCACAACATCTCAACAAACTGATTAGCTACCTATTTTTTCTTACTGCAGTTAGTTCGATAACCCCTTCTGAATAACTTGCCACCCCTGTAAAATTATCTTTATCGAATGTGCCGGAAATAGTAACCGTTTCGCCTTCAACATACACTGTGAATTCGATCGTTTTTTTCTTATAGACTACATCAACAGCGTTAAACTTCAGATATTCATTGAACTCCATGGTAACAGCATATCCGGATTCCTTTTTTGAAATTACAAGATTACCAGTGGTATATCCTTCAGGAGCTTCGGGTGCCTTAAACTCCCAGGTTCCTACCGGGCTGAACTTTCTTTCTCCGTGAGCAGAAGTGAGTGAAGTAGTAAAAATAACAAGTACTAAAAGCAGTAAATGTAAAGTAACTTTTTTGTGTGTCATAATTTAAAGTTTTAATTGTTAATAATTTACATGCTGTCAGGTGTTTCCACCTGACAATGAATACTGGAGTAATTAAAATCTTGCCATATCATCAATTGCATCGATTTCAGATATTTTTTTTACTCTGGCTGAAGTGTTGACAGATAGTAAATTAAACTCGCTGTACCATCCATTGTTGGCTCATTGGTAGAATAATCAGCAAAATCATCGTGATAAACTACATGATCGGACTGGAAGTCTTTGTATTCATCTTCGTTTGCCAGATAAATTCCTTTCAAATTTGAATAAATTGAGCCGTATACCGGACCATCAACCAAACCACCAAGAGGTTGTTCATTTAACAAATAAGTTAAAGCAGAATGGGTATCCTGGGGAGAATCTCCATCCTTAGGTAATCCGATAATCATACTTGTTCCCCAGGGATTACATCCGAAAAGCCAATCCCGTAAAGCGGCTTCCAATTCAGCATAGGCAGAATCATATGTTACATGGGTATACAATTGGCATTGGGTTACCATTGCTACAACCAGATTATTCGAAC
>JAUWBB010000011.1 GCA_030605195.1 Bacteroidota bacterium | reverse complement strand
CAAGTTGCAGGTTAATATATTCATAATCAGCGTGAAGTTTTAACCTACTCGTCTGATCACTATAATATTATGGCTTCCAATTCAAACTAGAATTCAAACCAATATTTTCATCCCAGACTGATCTCCTGGCAGCAGCAGTGGTCTGACGAGTATCAATAAAATAAAAACTTATTATTTGTTCAATAATTGTGTATTCCTGTGAAAAGCAGTTTTATTGGAAAAGTTTGTAAGGGTTGGAAGCAGATGAAATGTTATTTCTTTTTTTCCTTACGGGTATTGTAAATCTTGAGTTTGCCTTTTTTTAGTGCATCGAAAAATTTTGCCCAGGCCAGTGGATTAAATAAGTTATTGATAACCGGGTACTGGCCATATGTTATGTTTTTGAGATATTGCTGCTCCATAACCTGTTTGAAACTCACACCAGGTTCAATAGACTCACTCAGGGCTATCTGGGTTTGGATAATAGCAATGTTTTTTCTGGCTCGTTCATAATCATTTAAAGGCAGTTCGAGACTTAAAACGGCTTCCTTGAATTCCTCATAAGTTGCGGGTAATAGATAAACTTCGACTGCTTGTAGCAATATGGTATCTCTTTCCATAAAAATATCGATAGTGAAGTAATAATCCTTTAATGTATCGGGCACAATGTAATAGCCTTTTTTATATCCGACACATGAAAAGAGGATGGTATCCTTTTCCCCGGTAATCAAGGAAAATAATCCGGTTCTGTCACTAATGGTTCCCCTCCATGTCGTTTTTGAAACAATGTGTACATAAGGTATAGGCTCGGAATTTTGATTATAAATTACCCCGGACATCTGAATAAATTCTTCTTCCTGGGCAAAGCTTTGAATTGGCAGGATAGATAAGATAAGAAATGCTGATAAAGGGATTTTCATTCAACTATAATTAGAAGCGGGAGTTTTATGTAATTATCCAAAAGTAGCAAATTTTATTCCAAAAAGATATTTTCAAAGAAGATGAAAAAGCTTTCATCAGATTTTTTTTAGCAGGTTGTCCTATTTATCCTGTTTCCATAGTTGCCATGGATATTTTGTTTGGAATCATATATGAGAAAGGCAAGTTCGATTATTTTTGTATTTGATTCTAAATTTTGTACCTATGCTGTTGATTGTTTCCAACCAACAGCATAATGTCAGGTGGAAACACCTGACAACATATAACGTATAACAATTAACAAGAGCCTCTAATTTATCTAATCATTATGATTAAACAGTTTGAAATACGGCTTCCTGAATTCAGGCGTGGTTATCACCTGATCACCCGCATTATTGAAAACCAATTAAAGGATCTTCCGGAGAAAGGAATCATTAATATTTTAGTTAAACATACTTCTGCGGGGTTAATCATTAATGAAAATGCAGATCCTTCAGTAAGAAATGATTTCGAATCGTTTATGAATAAACTGATCCCTGAAAATGACCCGGCCTATACACACATAATGGAGGGATCTGATGATATGCCGTCCCATCTGAAATCGTCATTAACAGGTCAATCCGTTACCATCCCTGTAACGAATCACCGGCTGAATCTTGGGACATGGCAGGGTATTTACCTGTGTGAGTTTCGTAATTACGGAGGACCGAGAAAATTAGTTGTTACAGTATGCAGCTGATCTAATTTTTTTTATCATTCCTTGAAATTTCTCCACAAAATATTTATATTTTTGATTCATCAGGCAAATACGTTACTTAACAAATCAAACTAAAAACCAGTATAAAGAGACACTTGAAAATTAAATGATTACAAATAATCAAATATGCAAAAATTATTACTGTTAGGAGATGAGGCAGTAGCCCAGGGTGCTATTGATGCTGGATTATCAGGTATTTATGGCTATCCTGGTACTCCATCCACTGAGATAATGGAATATGTACAGAGATCAAAGGAAGCGGCAGAAAGGAATATTAAAAGAAAATGGTCAGCTAATGAAAAAACGGCGATGGAAGCAGCCTTAGGGCTTGCATATGCCGGAAAAAGATCCATGGTTTGCATGAAGCATGTTGGTTTAAATGTAGCATCCGATCCCTTCATGAATGCAGCCATTACCGGAGTAAATGGCGGATTGATTGTTGCCGTGGCTGATGATCCGTCGATGCATTCTTCTCAAAATGAACAGGATTCGAGGTTCTATGGTAAGTTTGCTTTGGTACCCGTTCTGGAGCCAGGCAATCAACAGGAAGCATATGATATGGCCTATAAGGGATTTGAATTATCGGAAAAATATAGAATTCCGGTCATGCTACGATTGACTACCAGATTGTCACATTCCAGGGCAGGAGTAAAAAGGTTTTCAGTGAAAGAACAGAATAAACTTATTTTACCTGAAGATCCAAAACAATTTGTTTTGCTACCCTCTGTTGCCAGGGTAAGATATAAGCACTTGTTAGCGAACCAGCCAAACTTCGGGGAAGAATCTGATGGTTCCGGATTCAATAAATATTATGATGGTGAGGATAAGAGTCTTGGAATAATTGCATGCGGGATTGCCTATAATTACCTGATGGAAAATTATCCCGGCCGTAACATCAATCATCCCGTTTTGAAGCTTTCACAGTATCCTATCCCAAAAAAAATGATAGATAGAATGACGAATGAAAACAAAGAAATTCTTGTGCTGGAAGATGGTGCCCCGTTTGTTGAAGAAATGCTTAAAGGATTCCAGGAAAAGGGCACACCGGTAAGAGGTCGCCTGAGTGGTGACATTCCGCGTGATGGTGAGCTTAATCCAAATATCGTAGGTAAAGCGCTTGGAATAGAACAAAAAATTGGTTTACCAGTGCCTGAAGTTGTTAAAAATCGTCCGCCAGGCATGTGCAAGGGTTGTGGACATATTGATGTTTTTAATGCCCTGATTGAGGCATTGGGAGAAAAACTGGAAGGACGGGTGTTTTCCGATATAGGATGCTATACCCTGGGAGCATTGCCACCGTTCAATGCCATTAATTCCTGTGTTGATATGGGGGCTTCGGTAACCATGGCCATTGGGGCAGCAGATGCAGGTTTGTTCCCTTCGATGGCAGTTATCGGAGATTCTACATTTACTCACTCAGGAATAACCGGTTTACTTGATGCAGTGATAAAAAATTCCCCGATTACACTTATTATTTCTGATAATTTAACAACCGGTATGACAGGTGGACAAGAATCCGCAGCAACAGGACGATTACAAAGCATCTGTGAAGGACTGGGGATTGATCCTGTCCACCTGAGGAAAATTGAACCTTTGAAAAAATATCATGATAAAAACGTAAAGGTGCTAAAAGAGGAATTGGACTATCATGGTGTATCGGTAATACTGGCAGAAAGGGAATGCATTCAGACTACTGCCAGAAAACATAAGGAGGAAGCAAAGAAGCAACAGGTTGCTACTAATCAGTCGAAACGAGTCGTTTAACCATAAAAGTGTTACCAATTTCATTGGAATACTGGAATATTGGAATATTGGAATAATGCCTGCCCTGTGAAATGCGACGTAGGAGCTATTTCTACAGGGGAATGTTGGAGGAATGGAAAGTGATATTGGATGTTGGGTGCCAAATGCTGGGAAAGTGACAGTCCCAGTGGCAGAAGGTAGTGATGGTTTGCAGTATGCAGAAGAGCAAGATATTTTATGATTGACAAGTAGCGATTAACGATTTCCGAATTACGAAGTTCATAACATAACATGCAACCTGGAACCCGAAACTCGTAACTCGTAACTCGTAACCCGTAACAATTAACATATTACAATTAATATATTCTCACATGAAGAACGATATTATCCTGGCCGGTGTTGGAGGACAAGGCATATTAACCATTGCCGCCACCATTGGAATGGCTGTTTTACATCAGGATTTAAATCTCAAACAGGCTGAAGTTCATGGTATGAGCCAGAGGGGGGGGGCTGTACAATCTCACCTCAGGATTTCTGATGCTGAAATAGCTTCTGATTTAATACCCCTGGGTAATGCAACCCTTATACTTTCAGTTGAACCCATGGAATCACTCCGGTATTTACCATACCTTTCCGATCAGGGCTGGTTAGTAACCAATTCAAATCCCATGGTAAATATTCCTGACTATCCTGATGTAACAAAGCTTAAAGAAGAAATTGAGAAAATTTCACATAGCTTAATCCTTGATGCTAAAAAAATTGCCAAAAAGGCAGGCTCAACCAGATCTTCAAATATTGTCATGCTGGGAGCTGCTTCTCCGTTTATCGATATACCTGTTGAAAGTTTTGAATTCGGAATAGGTAAGATCTTTGGCAGAAAAGGTGAAGAAATGGTGAATCTGAATCTTGAGGCTTTTAGAGCAGGAAGAGCTTTTGTATTGGAAAACCGGATTAACTAATATTATTTTAGTTTATGTTTGCTGAAAAAGACCTTGTTCAATTCGGAGAAAAAGGAATTACACTTGAAACAATCCGGCAGCAGTTGTCGAATTTCAGAAAAGGGTTCCCTTTCCTTACTATCATTAAACCCGCTATAACCGATGATGGCATTCTGGAAATTCCTGAAAAAAAGGCATATATTTATCAGCAAAAGTATGATAACGAGAAGGATGGCCTGATGATACTAAAGTTTGTTCCCGCATCGGGTGCTGCAACAAGGATGTTTAAAGCCTTATTTGAGTATTATAACGAAATCAAGAGCCGGAAAGCGATTATTAGCCAAGCTGGATCTGAAGCAAATACATCTGTAGATGAGTTTTTTGAACAGCTTGATTCTTTTGCTTTTTATGATGATTTGGCCGGTATATTAAAGAAAAAAAATACGGGGATTGAAACAATTCAGGATGTATCCCTGCAAACAAAGATACTTGACGCATTTCTGAATGAGGGAGGTATGAACTATGGAAGCCTGCCGAAAGGATTATTAAAGTTTCATTTCTATCCTGAAGGATCCAGAACTTCTCTTGAGGAACATTTGGTGGAAGGAGCATTATACGGCTGTGATGAAAAAGGGGTTGTGTCTCTCCATTTTACCGTTTCACCTGAGCATATGGAGGCTTTTAATAAAAAAGTGGATGAAGTCATGGTTTTTTATGAAAAAAAATATAAGATTAATTTTTTTATTGATTATTCGATCCAGAAGCCTTCTACGGATACTATTGCTGTTGACATGGAGAATAATGGCTTCCGGCTGGATGATGGGTCCATTTTTTTCCGGCCCGGCGGACATGGTGCACTTCTGGAAAATCTTGATGATATCGATGCTGATATTATTTTTGTTAAAAACATCGATAATGTTGTTCCCGATCGTTTAAAAGAGACTACCACTCTATATAAAAAAGCTTTAGCCGGAGTATTAATGACATTTCAGGAAAGAATCTTTCGTTATTTAAAATTACTTGGCGAAAAGGAAATGATGGAAGATAGTTTGATTGAAGAATTTAATCATTTCCTGGAAAAGGAATTGTGTGTTGTTCCGCCTGAAGGATACAGAACCTGGCCCGGAGAGGAAACACTGTCTTACTTGAGGAAAAAACTAAACAGACCCGTCAGGGTTTGCGGTATGGTGAAGAATGAGGGGGAATCCGGTGGCGGTCCTTTCTGGGCAAGGAATATTGACGGAACCACATCGTTGCAAATAGTTGAATCGTCTCAGATAGACCTAGATAATCCGGAGCAGAAATTAATATTCGATCAATCAACCCATTTTAATCCGGTTGATCTGGTGTGTAGTATAAAAGATTACCAGGGTGATAAATTTAATCTATTGGAGTTCAGGGATCCCAACACCGGCTTCATATCAGTTAAGTCAAAGGACGGGAGAGACCTGAAGGCCCAGGAATTGCCCGGTTTATGGAACGGTGCAATGTCTGACTGGAATACCATATTTGTTGAAGTACCCATAATTACATTTAACCCGGTTAAAACGATAAATGACCTTCTGAGGAAAGAGCACCAATCAGATTAGAGACTAATCAAAATTCCAAAGTGCCTTGTTCAATTTGCTTTTTCTGATCCGGATTATAGAGTTCTTTCTTGCTATTTTTGCTGTAATTTACAAAGTCTCGATGTGCTTTTAAAATATTTATGGAATTAAGAATTAAGTTCTTGCTTTCAGTTAGTGTATTTAGGAACAACAAACTATTCTTGGTGCCGGCTTCTTCCCGTTTAATCATTTTAATTTGTCGCTTTCTCAATTTTTCAATATTGTCAAGTATTGTTTTTTGGTTATAAAGAATGGCACCAAGATTCTCAAACTTATCGTCTTTAAGGATTTTCAGCATTTTTTTGTACAATATGAAAACCTGCTCATTTAGTTCTTTCAGGGCGTTTTTTTGAATTGTCCTGAGGGGTGGATGGTTATTATCGATGTGATTAAAAATGGGTTCGGAAAGATAGGTTAAGCAATGTGCAGCTTCACGGAGATAGTCCAGCACCTGTACATAATAAGGTCCGGTTTCAATCGAATCATCTTCCAGTCGTTTTATGGTATTATAAATGTTATCTTTTAATGTTTTTGTCTTTTTGTTCAGTGATTTTATTTCTTTAAGTGTGCTTTTCAGGGATTTCCTGTCTTCTTTTATCAAACCCGTATAGATATCTGAAAATAATTTAGAAATCGAAGAAATGGTTTCGGAAACATCCTTTTTACATGTTTCCAGAATATTTTCACTTTTCAGTTCCTTATCAGCATAATATGACTCCTTAATTTTCTGTTCCTCCTCATCGCGTTTTTTATGTACGGCACGGGTTTTAATGACAATGAAAAGGACGAGAAGAATCAATAAAATTATACCTGTAAATCCTGTCCAATTAATGATTAAGGCCACTAAAAAAGCAACTGTAAAAGCACTCAGGGCAGTAAAGAACCATCCACTAATCACGGTAATAACTCCGGTAATGCGGTTTACAGCACTTTCCCTTCCCCAGGCTCTGTCAGCCAAAGAAGTTCCCATGATTACCATGAAAGTTACATACGTGGTTGAAAGAGGAAGCTTAAGGGATGTTCCCATTGCAATGAGTATACTGGCTAAAACCAGATTTACCGAAGCCCTAAGCATGTCAAAAGAAATCGATTGTTCCTTTTTTCGCTGATTATAAAATTTCCGGTCGAACCTTTTATTAACCTTGACTTGAATGCTTCCCGGTACAATCGCTTTCAATGTCTTACTTATTGAAATGGTATTGCGTACAATTGAACGGGCAATATAAGATGATTCAAATCTTTCCGTACCCTCTTCCTGCCGGCTCAGATCAAGGGTTGTTTGAGTAACAGAACGGGCTTTCTTTGAGAACCACAATGTGACGACCATAATGATTCCTGCAATCAAAAGGAAATGAGTTGGGGTCTGAATAGGAGCTTTTAAAGCCTCCATTGAGTAAACATCAGGATTCCCTATTCCTTCTGCTATAAACGATTGAAAAGATTCAAAACCGGCGAGAGGGACTCCAATAAAATTCACGAGGTCATTTCCCGCAAATGCCATAGCCAATGCGAATGTCCCAACCAAAACTATGAATTTCAAGATATTGATTTTAAATATCCAGGAAAGTAATTGTAAAAAGATTGTCCAAAAAATGAAGCTTAGAGCCAGAATAATAAGGGTATTCGCTTTTATCCAGTGTAATATCTCAATTGTAATAAACGACGATCCTTTTGCACCTTTAATTAAAAGAAAGAAAGTGATTGCCGATATGGCTAACCCTCCCCAAATTGAGCCGAAGTATTTTAGAGATTTGGTATATTCAAAAGAAAAAATAATCCGTATAATGTATTGGACTATCGCACCTAATGTAAAAGCAATTATCACCGAAAGCAATATGCCCGAAATAATCGCAAGCGCTTTTCCCGAGTTTATATAATTAGATAAATCCTGAATCCCTTCCGGAGAATTGGATATTTTTATAATGGAAACCGCCACTGCTGCACCTAATAACTCAAATACAATAGAAACCGTTGTTGAAGTTGGCAAACCAAAAGTGTTGAATAAATCCAACAAAATTATGTCGGTCATCATTACAGCCAGGAAAATGATCATGATCTCACTAAAATAAAACTGGTCCGGATGAAAAACTCCCTTTCTGGCTATCTCCATCATGCCACTTGAAAAAGTGGCTCCTGCCAGTATCCCAAGGGCAGCAACCAACATAATCACTTTGAAAGGTGCAGCTTTAGATCCAATAGCTGAATTAAGGAAGTTTACAGCATCATTGCTAACCCCTACAATGAGGTCGGAAATCGCCAGTCCTAACAATACAATAACAATAAATATGTAAAAGGTCTCCATGGTTATTGAATTAATAACATTGGAATAGAACATATCTTCGCAAAGTAATTAAAAAGGTTAATACTATTCAAATGAAACTACTAAATTTTAATGATTGTGGAATAAGGCTAAGGGCGCCTACGCTAAAGCTTCAGCGACAGCGTGCTAAGGCTGAGGGAAAAAATAAAATAAAGAAGAATTAAATCAAGAGTCCAAAGAGGTCATAGGTGAGTAGGTATACCAACAATATAAAAGCAGGTAAAGACCGGTAGAATTTTTTTAAAGAGATTATTAACATGAAAATGAACTGAAATGAGGAAATAACTAAAATGGAAGAAATTAAAGAGAATTTAAGCAATGGGAGTATTTAGAATTCCAGGCTTTTCGACTTTTTTTAAAAATAAACATACAATCTGAAGTCGCAGGGTCTAAGGGTCTTAAGAGTGGCAGATTCTATGAGTTGGATTTTGACCTTTTAGACATTTATTATTTTAGTCACTTTAGGCACTTTCAACTTTAGTCACTTTAGTCACTTCTTCATTTAGTCACTTTAGGCACTTCTTTTGGGGTAGTAGCACAAACAATTCAGATAATAATGGAAATAAGTGTTAGTAATGCATTGATATCGATGGGCTTGGGGATAAATTCCTGAACACCTAATTCTTTTACCTTTTCCAGATTTTCCGGGATTTTAACGGCTGAAATAACAATTACCGGGATATCATTTAAATCATCTTTTGATTTTATGATCTTTAAAAATTCAAAACCGTCTACTATTGGCATCAGGATATCCAGAAGGATAAGATCCGGGATATCTTTGTACAACTGATTCAGGGCTTCCTCGGCTGAAAAAGCTGTGAAAACATGATAACCTTCCCTTTTTAAAACGGCCTCAAGTAAAAGGTTATTGGTCATTGAATCATCAATTACCAATATTTTTGAATCTGTATTTTCGCCCATGAACTTATTGATTTTATCCTGCCTTAACGTACAGATAAATGATAAGATAAAGATAAATAAATTTTTTTTATCATATCTTTTTTTTTTTATGAGATAACATATTATATTTAGATGATTTAAATCATTTACTTGTTTAACCTAATTCATTAGATTAATCTGAAAAAAGAAACTCTTGAAAATTTTCCCTGGAACTCCTCCTGCCGAGGGATTCCCATAGGAAGTTAGTTACCAATATTTTAATCCCCATAAACAAATGAACAAAAAGCTTGATATAAGTTCCAATATAAACTGGTTTAACCAGTATAGTTTTTTCAGGACTCTTGATACAGATGAACAAACCTTCCTGATTGCAAACAGCAACAAGGTGAATTTTGACAGGTGCGAAGTACTTTTTAAGCAGAATACCCGAACATCCCATGTTATGTTTTTGCAATCCGGCCTGGTTAAAATTTTCAAGAAAGGCAAAAGCAAGAAAAGACTGGCTCTTAAAATTATAAATCCCGGGAATTTCGTCGGACTAATGTCGGTTTTTGGCGATGATATTTACCAGTATTCTGCTTCTGCAATTGAAGATTCGGAAATTTTCATGACGGACCGTTCAACTTTCCTGAATCTCATCAAAAAAAATGGTGATTTTGCCATAGATATTATCCATACCTTGTGCAAGGATGGTTTATTTATTTTTGATAAACTAATGTCTCAAACTTATAAACATTTACCAGGTAGGATAGCCGATGTACTGCTATACTTTTCCCAGGATATATACAAAAGTCATGTTTTTGAATTTCAGCTAACCAGGAAAGAACTAGCAGAGTTGTGTGGAACTACGAAAGAAAGTTTCATCAGGACTATAAATGAATTTAAAAATGATAAGATCATTAATTTAAATGGCAGGAAGGTGGAGATTGTAAGTATGAATCTTGTCAAGATTCTGAGTGATTTGGGTTGATTTTTCTCATAATTCACCAAATACTTCAAACTCATCAAGGGTTGATGATGCCCTTCAGTTGATTTCAGAATAATTTTTTTTACGAAATTCCCAATTTCTTTGATGAACTTACGTTCTATTTAGGGATTATTTCACAGGTGTTTCTTGGGGCAGGTATCATTAAAGTTAGGTTATTTTAGAATAATTTTTTTATTTTCTCTGAAACATAATCAATATAATAACAGTATAAGATATAAAAAAAAGAATAGTTCTAACAGGAAATCAAACAAAAAACTCAGGTTTTGGATACTATTACAACTCCTTTTGGCATGAATGGCAATATAGTTTTTTTTCTAAAATTATTTTAATACATTTATGCCTATAAATTTTATCAACTTAAGTAATAAAGTTTAGCATTTTAAAAGGGTTTAATTAACTAAGATAATTTCGCATGAAAAAGTCACTTATTGCATTCATCGTAGTTTTAGTTATTATTTTGGCATTACCCATCGTCAGCTTTTTCAGGTGGACTTTTCAGCCAAAAAAGCCCTTGAAAATTTTGATTCTTGATAAAACCGTACCGACCCTCGAACGCGATAAACACAGATCCTTTAATTGGATACTTAATCATAACAAATATGTAAAAACCAATAAAAGACGTTATTCCTACAAAAAGGATTATATGGGCTTTTATCCGCTGCGGCCACTGAGGGAAAAGCAATGGGACAGAAAAGTGATCCGGTTATCTGAGGTATTAAATTTAGCCGATTCCCTTGATGTTTTATTTTATACCGATACATATGGTGTGTATTTCAATGATTGGTATAAAGGATTAAGCAAAAACCGGAGGTCGAGACTCATTGACGGAGGGCTGAAGAGCAATGATTACCTTTTGCTAAAAGAAATGAAAGACCGGAATAAATTAATAATGGCTGAATACAATATCCTCGACTATCCTACTTCTCCGCTTGATAGAGACAAAACCGAAACCCTGTTTGGAATAAGCTGGACCGAATGGGCCGGAAAATACTTTGAGTCTCTGGATATACTCAAGAATCCTGATTTTCCGCCGTGGATCGTTCCCTTATACGAAAAACAGTATAGAAAGGACTGGAGTTTTAAAAAATCCGGAATTGTTATCGTGAAAGGAAACAGGATTGTGGTTTTGGAAAATGAAACACATCTGGAAATAGAGGTTCCTTATATCTATACCACAACCTACGGACAAGAAAAGTTTGATTTGCCCTATAGGGTTAACTTTCCATACTGGTTTGAAGTTATTGAATCCGGTGAAAATAATGTTATCGCTAATTTTAAGATTCATACAAATGAGGTGGGAGATTCCATTCTGTATTCCAATATGATACGCGAAATCTTTCCAGCCATTATAGAGCAACCTGGTGAAAATAATTACTACTATTTTGCCGGAGATTTTACTTATAATCCCGTAAATAACAAAACGGCATATTTTAAAGGAATTGAAAAACTTGAGTTTTTATTGGTGAACAATGCTCCTGGTAATGGAACCAGATTTTACTGGTCTTATTATAAGCCTTTAATTACCAGTATTCTGGATAACTATTACCAGAAAATCAATCCTTGATTTATTTCATGGCATAACTTACACGGGCTGTCGAAAGTAAATTTGACAGCCTTTTTTTTTACTCTTATAACCTGCATTATGGATCAGTTAAGAATAACCATTGTACAAACGAATCCGGAATGGGAAAATCCGGTAAAGAACCGGGCTTACTTTTCCGAAATAATAAATAGCCTGAACGAACCAACTTGATGCGGATGAATTTAACATTGTATAGTTATTCTTTGATTTATCGACTGAAAAACTTGTTGTTAAACACATTTCCCCCATGATAATAATCATCACATATTGTGGGAAAAAAAAATAATATTTAACTAAATTTGTATTCTAAAAAAATACCACATAAAATATTGATTTACAATGGAATTACTTGAGAGAATAAAGGAAAATGCAAGAAAACATAACAAAAGGATCGTTTTGCCTGAAGGATTGGAAGATAGAACATTGAAGGCAGCAGATATTCTAATTGCAGAAAACATTGCCCGGATAATTATACTGGGCAATCCGGCTGATATTGAACGAGAAGCTTCGAAAAATAACCTTAAGCACATTTCAAAAGCCCTTATTATTGATCCCAAAGATCATGAAAAGAAGGAAGATTATGTTGATCTTATGGTAGAGTTAAGGAAACACAAGGGACTAACCAGGGATGAAGCACTAAAATTAATCGAAGATCCTTTATACCTGGGTACTCTGTTGATAAAAAACAATGATGCTGATGGAGAAGTTGCAGGAGCTATGAATGCTACGGGCGATGTATTACGCCCGGCTTTCCAGTACGTGAAAACCATGCCGGGTATCAGTGTCGTTTCAGGTGCTTTTATCATGATCCTGAAGGATAATGAATTTGGTGAGAACGGGATGCTTATTTTTGCCGATTGTGCCGTTCATCCGGATCCTACAGATAAGGAATTGGCAGAAATTGCTGTGGCAACAGCCAATACAACCCGGGCTATAGTGGGTTTTGAGCCAAGAATTGCTATGCTGAGTTTTTCAACCATGGGCAGTGCAAGTCATGAAATGGTTGATAAAGTTGTTAATGCCACTAAAATCGCCCTGGATATGGATCCCTCGTTAAAGATTGATGGCGAAATGCAGGCAGATGCGGCCATAATTGAGTCCATTGGGAAGAAAAAAGCACCTGGCAGTAACATTGCAGGTATTGCTAATGTATTGATTTTCCCAACCCTCGATGCTGGAAATATCGCTTACAAACTGGTCCAGCGATTAGCTCATGCAGAAGCCATTGGACCCGTTTTACAAGGGTTGGCAGCACCGATCAATGACCTTTCAAGGGGGTGTTCAGTAAGCGATATTGTGAATCTGGTGGCCATAACGGCTAACCAGGCAGCCGGATTAAAATAATAGTTAAAATTTAATATCAGTATAACATGACGGAAGTTTTAGAAGATTACGCGTTAAGTAAAAAAGTTTCTCGAAAAGGAACCTTGCAGAATGTAGGTATAATTGGTTGTGGAACAATGGGGCAGGAAATTGCCAGGGTTATTAGTCAACATGGAATCAATGTGATTTTTATTGACCTGTCAGAAGAAAAGGTTAAAGAAGTATTTGTTGAATTAAGCAGGCATTTGGATAATGAAATCGGTAAGTGGGGACTAACGAAGAATGATAAAAAGGTTATTCTGTCTCGAATCAAGGGTTCTGCAAATTATAATGATATCAAGGATTGTGACCTGATTATTGAAATCGTTAATTCCAAAAAACCAGGTACAAATCTCGAAATCAGGAAAGAAGTATTTGCAAAAGTTGAAGCAGTTGTCCGGGAGGATACAATTATTTGTTCCAATACTTCAACCTTGATGATATCCGAACTGGCTATGGAATTAAAACATCCTGAACGGGCTGTAGGTTTTCACTTTCTTTCTCCGGCATCCACCGTGAAACTGGTTGAGGTTGTACGAGGAGTTAAAACCAATGATCAATCATATGATTTGGTTATAAAATTTGCAAAAATGATTGATAAGAAAGCGATCACCCTTCATGAATCTCCGGGGAATATTAGTACACGGCTCATAGTAACCCTGATCAATCAGGCTTGCGAAACCTTAATGGAAGGTGTTGCTTCAACTTCATGTATTGATGAAACTTTAAAGCTCGGATTTGGGTTGCAATTCGGACCACTTGAAATGGCCGACAGAATTGGACTTGATAAACTTATAAAATGGATGAATAATCTATACCAGGAATTTGGAGAACAGCAATTTAAGCCTAATCCCATTATCAAACGACTTTATCGCTCAGGACACTTCGGGCGAAGAACTAATTTTGGCTTTTATAAATATAAAGACGGAATTAAAGTCGGGGAAACTATTACAATTCCTCAAATTAGTGAATAATTCTTTCTAAAATTTGGATATGAAAATTTTAGTATTAAACTGTGGCAGCTCTTCGATAAAATACCAGTTGTTTGACATGACCACTCATGAAATTATGGCAAAAGGTACTGTTCAGAAGATTGGTTTGCACGGGTCTTTTATTGAGAATGAGCGTAACAATGGGGATTATGTTAAACTGGAAGGTGAAATACTCGATCATCAGCAGGGAATTGAGTACGTATTGGGAATATTGATCAGCGATAAGCACGGCAGTATTAAAAAGTTTGACGAAATTGATGCAGTGGGACACAGGGTTGTCCATGGAGGCGAAAAGTTTAATTCCAGCATAATGATAACCGATGAAGTAATTCAAAAAGTGGAGGAATATGCCGATCTTGCCCCCCTGCATAATCCACCCAACCTGAAAGGTATTTATGCAATGAAAGAATTTCTTCCTGATCTTCCCCAGGTGGGGGTATTCGATACAGCATTCCATCAATCAATACCGGATTATGCATTCATGTATGGTATACCTTTTTCGTTATACATAAAATATGGGATCCGCCGATACGGCTTTCATGGCACCAGTCACAGGTATGTTTCAAAACGTGCATGTGAAATACTTAACGTTGATTTTGATAAGCAAAGAATAATTACCTGTCACTTGGGGAACGGCGCATCCATTGCTGCTATTAAAAACGGCAAATCGATTGATACCTCAATGGGACTGACTCCAGTGGAAGGTCTGATTATGGGAACGCGGTCCGGCGACCTGGATTTGGGTGTGTTGACCTATATCATGCGCAGGGAAGAAATTGGAATTTCAACCGTAAATACGCTTATTAATAAACACAGCGGCATGCTTGGTGTTACCGGTGTATCATCTGATATGCGCGAGATTGAGGAAGCTGCCGAAGAAGGTAACAAAAGGGCCCGGTTAGGACTTACTATGTATAATTATAGAGTTAAAAAATATATCGGTTCTTACGCGGCTGCCATGGGAGGGATCGACATGCTTGTTTTTACAGGTGGAATCGGCGAAAATGCAGATAAAATCCGTTCAGAAATTTGTAAAGGTATGGAATTTATCGGGTTGGAATTGGATGAAAAAATAAATAAGGGCTTGAGAGGAAAAGAACAACTCATTAGTAAGGATAGTTCCAGGATCAAAGTAATGATTGTTCCTACAAATGAGGAACTTGTAATTGCGCGGGATACCCTGAAAATTGTGGATGAATTCAAAAAAAATAAGTAAAAACGAATAGAACTGAACAGGATGGAGATAAACAAACTGGTTGACATGTTTGAGGTTCTGAGAACCATGAAGAAGAAAATCCTCGTTGTAGTATTTGCTAATGACGATCATACAATAGAAGCAGTAAATAAGGCCGTGGATTTTGAATTGATTGACGGAGTCCTGGTTGGTGACGAAAGAATCATTCTGAAAATAATGAAAAAAGAAGGAATAAATCCTTCAAAATTCAGGATTGTTCACGAACAGAATGAGACAAAAGCTGCAGCAAAAGCAGTTCAATTAATTAATAAGGGCGAAGGGGATTTGATCATGAAAGGATTGGTAAGCTCGGATAAATACATGCGGGCAATCCTTGATAAGGAAAACGGCTTGATGGATCCCGGAGCCATTTTAACTCATATATCCGTACTGGAACCTAAAAACTATCACAAACTTCTGATCATAGGAGATGTGGCTATCATTCCTTTACCGGAATTAAAAGAAAAAATAGCAATTCTGAAATACCTGATCCATACTGCACAATCTCTTGGAATTGCGAATCCCAAAGTAGCGATTCTTGCTGCAACGGAACAAATACTTCCTAAAATGCCGGCATGTGTTGATGCAGCTATTCTTTCAGGAATGGCAGGAAGAGGACAAATAAAAGGGGCAGTTGTTGAAGGGCCTTTAGCATTTGATGTTATTGTTGATAAGGAAAGCGCTAAAATTAAAAAGATTAAGTCAGAAGTCGCGGGAGATGCCGATTGTATACTTTTTCCCAACATCGAATCCGGCAATGTGTTTTATAAATGCTATACTAAGCTGACAGGCGGAGATCTGGGTGCTGTTGTTGTTGGTGCAAGAGTTCCGGCTGTTTTGTCATCCCGCGGTGATAGCGTTAAAACCAAATTATACTCAATTGCTTTAGCGGCACTTATGGCAAAGTAAAATGTGAAGTTAGCTTTGTAGCCTGGATTATTCCGGTCCCGGCGAAAGGCAAATATGACAGGCATAGTTCAGGGAATTTTTCAGGTTAGTATCCAGGAAGAACGGTAAATGGAAGTTCATAGAATATTGGCAATTAATCCGGGTTCTACATCAACAAAAATTGCTGTATACAGGAATACCAAATCCAGATTTCTGAAAACCATCAGGCATTCTATTGAAGAAATCCACCGGTTTAGTAAAGTTGCTGATCAGTATGAGTTCAGAAAAAATGTTATTGTCAGGGAGTTGGTGAAGGCAGAGGTTAAAATGGAAGAAATAACAGCGGTGGTGGGAAGAGGTGGATTGTTGAGGCCTATCGAATCGGGAGTATATGAAGTGAATGATAAGATGAAGGAGGATTTGAGGAAGGGCATTATGGGAGAACATGCCAGCAATTTGGGAGGATTGATAGCTGATGATATTGCCATATCCCTGCCCGGTGCACGGGCATTTATCGTTGATCCGGTAGTTGTAGATGAACTACAGGAAATAGCAAGGATTACCGGACATCCAAAATTTGTCAGGAAATCAATATTTCATGCACTTAATCATAAAGCGGTTGCCCGGAAATATGTGCATTTTCTGGGTAAAAATTATGAAGAACTGAATCTGATTATTGCTCATATGGGTGGAGGTATCTCAGTAGCCGCGCATCGAAAGGGTAAGGTGATTGACGTGAATCAGGCCCTTGACGGTGAAGGACCTTTTTCACCTGAAAGATCAGGTACTCTGCCATCTGGCGATCTGGCAAAACTATGTTTTAGTGGAGATTGCACTCTTGATGAAGTGAAAAAAATGATTTCCGGACAAGGTGGACTTGTTGCCTATCTTGGCACAAACGATGCTTATATGGTCGAAATGATGGCAGAAGAAGGTAATGAAAAGGCAAAAATGATTCAGGAAGCTATGGCTTACCAGGTAGGTAAAGAAATTGGAGCAATGAGTGCCGTACTGAAAGGAAATGTCGATGCTATTATCCTTACAGGTGGTTTGGCACATAATAATACGGTAGTGGATTATGTTAAAATAATGGTGGCACATATTGCACGAGTTGCAATTTATCCCGGAGAAGATGAAATGAAATCTCTGGCAATGAATGCCTTAGGGGTGATGAGGGGAGAAGTGGAATGTAAGGTGTATCAGTGATAGGATAAATCAATAAATCCAACGGGGTGAACTGGGCAGGGTACAAACCAGAACCTATGGCGTACTGGTCGAAACGGGAATTATTTTTCCGTTGAAGTACTTATTTCCTTTAATAGCAAAGTCAACCACAAATTCCGCCATATGATGGGTTGACAGTGGAGCAATATATCCGGGAAATGCCTCTTCCAACATTTCGGTTTGCACTGCACCCAAAGCCAGGCAGTTAAAGGATATTAATTTTTCGCTCAATTCTACGGCAAGGCATTCGGTTAAATTAGCTATTGCAGCCTTGCTCGCGCTGTAATACGAAATCCCACTGTATTTCGCTGATCCCTGGAATCCTCCCATGCTGCTGATATTAACGACATGACTTGATCTGGGTGTACCCATCAATGGAAGAAGTAACTTTATTAAATGTGCGGGAGCGAGAAAATTTACTATTACTATTTTTCGCGCATCTTCTTTCGTAGTCTGTTCAAATGGCACATTCTTTATAAACCCGGCATTATTGATCAAAATGTCAATATGATCCATATGAGCAGCAATCCTTTCGATGAGTTCCTTGCCCTTCTCATAAATTGCCTCTAAATCAAAAGGGATGGGAATAACTGTTGAATCTTGGTTTTTTTCAAAACATACCCGTTGAAGCTCCTCAAGTTTTGCCTTGTTTCGGGAAATTATAATGATCTTGTTGTCAGTATTTTCCGAAAAGATGCTGGCAACACCCCTTCCGATTCCGCGACTTGCCCCGGTAATAATAATGTTCATGCGTTAAGATTTTAAAAGATTTTTATCTTCACAAAATAATTAAAAAATAGATGAATTAAAAATTGAAAATTCCGAATAAAATTCAAAATATTCAAAGTTTGTAATTTCGGTCATTGAAATTTGATTATTATTTGTTATTTAGTGTTTGGTATTTGTGCGCCTGCCAAAGGCATTCTCCCATAGGGATTCCTTCGGAGCTTTGGAAAAAGGCATACCTTCGGCAAAATTATAATTGTCACTCATAAATGCACTATTTCAAGGGTGTTTTACAGGGCTCACGTAATTAACAAACCGGGTTAAGCAAGAAAGGTATGAATTTTGTAATATGTTTGTTTCATGATGAAAAAGAATAAAATATTTTGGGTTTTTTTTATTTGTATGTCTCTGGTTCCGGCAAACCTGGAATCAAAAGATTTTAATGAATTAACTTTCCGTGAAAGGCTGTTTTTTGGCGGACATTTTGGTTTAATGATCGGTACGATCACGAATATTGAGTTATCTCCCATTGTGGGTTACCGTTTTACACCCCGTTTGTCACTGGCTTTAGGGCCGAAATACCAATATTACAAAGAAGGGATTTTTTTTAATACTCATATATATGGAGGAAGGACTTTTGTAAGATACATGTTGATTAAGGATTTGAATAATCTGGTCCCGTTTAACCTCAATGCCGGTCTTTTTTTTCAGACGGAATATGAAGGTCTGAGCCTGGAAGAAAAGTATTTCGGTTCTTCGGGTTATGAAGGCAGGTTTTTGCTTAATTCGGTTTTGGTTGGCGGAGGAATAAGCCGGCCTGTGGGAGATCGAGGAGCGCTTAACATTACCGTTTTATGGAACATAAACGGAACCGATAATACACCATACAACAATCCGGTAATCCGGATCGGGGTTAATTTTTAACCGAACTTATTCTTCCAACGCGATTACTTCTGATGCCTGAGGCCCCCGGTCACCTTCAATTATCTCAAATTCTACTTTCTGGCCTCTTTTTAGTTGCTTAAAACCTTCGTTCTTAATACTGGAGTAATGAACAAATAACTCTTCACCATCGTCGGTTGTGATAAAACCATAGCCTTTAGCCGTATCAAACCATTTAACTGTACCTTTCATTATTGATCGATAATTCAGTTAATCAAATATCAGGAAATAATCCATTAAACGCAATAAATTCAAGAGAATTTTTTTCGTTCGGCGTTTTTGGTTCAAAGGAACAAATTCTAAAGAAACGCTTTGTATCCAATACGCGTTATTCTTTAACCTTTAATGATACTTTTGGATAGTTTTCTTATAATTCTACCTTTAAACTTTCCCCTTCAGATTTGGCGATAACTACTGCTCCGCAACTGTCACTCCATATATTAGTGGCTGTCCTGAACATATCAAGTATTCTGTCCACTGCCAGGATCAAACCAACACTCTCCAGAGGCCAGCCAATGGCAGTCAATATTATGGTAATCATAACTAATCCTGCCATAGGTATGCCGGCAGCTCCGATTGATGCAAGTAGCGCGGTTATTACAATAATAACCTGATCCATTATAGTTATATCATATCCATAGGCTTGTCCAATAAACATAACAGCAACACATTCGTACAATGCCGTTCCGTCCATATTTATAGTTGCGCCAAGAGGTAGGGTAAAACTGCTTATTTTGTTGGATACACCGGATTTATTCTCGACAGCTTCCATGGTTAAGGGTAGGGTCGCGCTTGAAGATGAAGTAGACCAGGCTGTAAGTAAAGGAGTTTTCATGGAACTGAAATGTTTCCATGGGTTAGACCTTCCAATGAGTCGTATAATTAAAGGCAGGGTTATTATGGAATGAATAGCCAAAGCTGAGAGTACTACCCCCATATACAATCCCATACTTTGTAAAAGAGCAATCAGGTTTTCTTGTTGGGCGACTTTTGCAGCTACTAATCCAAAAATTCCCAAAGGTGTGAATTTTATGATAAATAAAGTGATTTTCATCATTACATCAAATAATCCGTTAAAAAAATCGGTTAGAAGAGCTTTCGACTTCCCACTGGCCTGTGTAATAAAAAAACCAAACAAAATCGCGAAGAAAATTACCGAAAGCATTTTTGTATTATCACTAAATACAGTAAAAATGTTGTCGGGTATAATATTAATGAGTGTTTGACCTAACGTTTCACTACCGGGTAATTCTTCTACTTTTTGAGTAAAATTCAGGTCGGCTCCACTTCCGGGCTGAATAATATTGACTAAAAACAAACCGGTGATAATAGCAAGAGTGCTGGTACTCATGTAATACAGAATTGTTTTTGCCCCTAATCTTCCAAGATTTTCAGCACTTCCAAGGTTCGCAACCCCGGAAACAATTGAGCTAAAAATTAATGGGATGATGATCATTTTAAGGGCCCGTAGGAATACTTCACCTAACCAGGCAACATAATGAATTTGATTCTTGAAAAATATGCCATAAATAATAGATAGTACTAAGGCAATGAAAATTTGCCAGTGAAGTTGTATTTTAAGAATTTTCATAAGATGCTGATAATTAGTTGTTTATTATAGTATTCAAATACAAAAGCCTAAAATTAACAATTTTATCATAACCCCTAAATCCACAACCGCAAAACAAGAACCCTAAAACTTTAAATTTCAAACAATAAATAACCCGGTCCCCGGCACACCCGCCAGTACCGGACAGTAGGTTCGTCCGGGCGGGCATTATTCCAATATTCCAATATTCCAGGATAACTACGCATTTTACTGATGAACCAAAATTTATCCTGATTTCCTGCAAGCAGGAGTGACCTGACGATTATCATAATTACAACAAAATCCCTAAAAAAATAAAAGATTCTTATAACAAAGTTATCAGCTTTTATAAATTCATAAAAAAACTTATTACAAATATAAATATATTACCAGTGCAAGTTACATATGTAACTTTATTGCATAAATCAATTCAATTAATTAACATATGTTACTTTTTAATCATTATATAATATAGGTCGATTACAATTGTCAATATATGAATATATTAAATCCAATATTAATTTTAAATGACTATAAACCAGCATTATATACATTTTATTTGGAGTAAAAATATAATATTGTATGCAAAATAATATGATATTATATTATATTAGGAGAAATGAAATATATTAGATACAGATATTCTGATATTTATATATTACAATTAAAGTATTACTTTAATATTTTAAAAAAAACTGAATTTCATGTTTTCTTACCCCACATGAAACCCTTGGTACCAAAGCGTTCTCTGTGAGAGGAGAGTGCCTGGTGTAAAAGATTTTATCGCGATCAAAAAGTAACCTGGATGTTTTTGAAAGATTTATCTTAATATTCTTTTAATATCTCTGAAATACCCGGATTAGCTTAGGTTTCTTTTTATTCTAACATGCTTAATGAAGTTTTCAGAAGGATTACATCGACTTTTGAAATGATGAAACAAGTTAATTACATATGTAAACAAATAAATTTAAATATGTAAACAAAATAATTATTACATTTGTAAATAATTAAATTTTAGATGCGAGATAGAATTTTACATTTTTTAACACGTGAAAATATATCTTCGGCAAAATTTGCTGATGAAATAGGTGTACAGCGCTCCAGTGTGTCTCATATCTTATCGGGCCGCAATAATCCAAGTTTTGATTTTATTCAAAAAATACTGAGAAGATTCGAACTTCTTAATGCCGAGTGGCTGATTCTAGGACGTGGAGAAATGTATAAATCTCGGCAACAGGGTATTATGTTCGATCCGGAAAGAAGGATAGAAGGAAAGGAAAAACCGGTAAATGATATGACAAGCACTGCAAAAATTGGTATTCCTGTTGATTTTAACGATAAAAGTGCTTTAGTTTCAGAGGAGAAATTGAAAGAAACAGCGGAAAAGGTTGTTATTTTTTATACTGATAAAACATTTAAGGAATATTATCCGCAAAAATAAAAGAAAATAGCTTCGCAAATTTA
>JAUWBB010000039.1 GCA_030605195.1 Bacteroidota bacterium | reverse complement strand
AAAAGAGTGAAAATTATTGTTTTGTTTCTGTTTATAAACTTAATGATTACCTGTATTTCTCTGTGTTACTGACGTTTGTAGATTTGATTAAAACCTTCATATCATAGATTACAAATCACACCACTACTGTTCAGACGACTTAAGAAAATTATTCTGGCACAATCATTGATTAAATTAAACAAATTGAAAAACTGAAAAATAACTTAACAGATATAGAATTATGAGTAAGATTATTGGAATTGATTTAGGAACCACCAATTCTTGTGTGTCTGTCATGGAGGGGAATGAGCCTGTTGTTATCCCCAACAGTGAAGGTAAAAGAACAACGCCATCCATGGTGGCTTTTATTAAAAACGGAGAAAGGAAAGTTGGTGATCCGGCAAAACGTCAGGCTATTACCAACCCAACAAAGACTGTTTACTCGATTAAACGATTCATGGGTGAACCTTATTCCTCCTTATCAACTGATATTGGCCGTGTTACTTACAATGTAATTAAAGGAGATAATGATACTCCCAGGGTTAAAATTGACAACCGCAAGTTTTCACCGCAGGAAATTTCTGCAATGATACTTCAGAAAATGAAAAAAACGGCTGAAGATTACCTGGGTCAGGAGGTAACTGAGGCTGTTATTACGGTACCTGCTTATTTTAATGATTCTCAGCGGCAAGCAACGAAAGAAGCCGGTGAAATCGCGGGTTTGAAAGTAAAACGGATCATCAATGAGCCAACTGCTGCTGCACTTGCCTATGGATTGGATAAGAAAAGCAAAGATTTGAAAATTGCTGTTTTCGACCTGGGCGGTGGAACCTTTGATATATCAATCCTTGAACTTGGTGATGGTGTATTCGAGGTTAAATCGACCAACGGCAATACTCATCTGGGTGGGGATGATTTTGATCAGGCTTTAATTGACTGGTTGGCTGAAGAGTTTAAAAAAGATGAAAACATTGATCTGAGAAAAGATCCGATGGCAATGCAAAGGTTGAGAGAGGCTGCCGAAAAAGCTAAAATTGAATTATCAAGCGCTACGAGTACAGAAATAAACCTGCCTTACATTATGCCGGTTGACGGGATCCCCAAGCACCTTGTAAAAACCTTAACCAGGGCTCATTTCGAGAAACTTATTGATAAATATATTAAAGAAGTCACAGAACCATGTAAGAAAGCGCTTAAAGATGCCGGCATGGCACCTTCTGATATTGATGAAGTGTTATTGGTAGGAGGTTCTACCCGTATACCGGTCATTCAGCAGATTGTACAAAAGTTTTTTGAGAAAGCTCCTTCTAAAGGTGTTAATCCGGACGAAGTGGTAGCTATTGGTGCTGCTATTCAGGGCGGTGTTTTAACCGGGGAGGTAAAGGATATCCTGTTGCTGGACATTACTCCTCTTTCCCTTGGAATTGAAACCCTTGGTAGTGTAATGACTAAGCTTATTGAAGCAAACACAACGATCCCTACCAAAAAAACGGAAACATTCACCACTGCTGCAGACAATCAGCCTTCAGTTGAGATCCATGTTTTACAGGGAGAAAGGCCCATGGCTTCCGGTAATAAAACCATCGGAAGATTTCATCTTGATGGAATTCCCCCTTCACCACGCGGTGTGCCACAGATCGAGGTTTCATTTGATATCGATGCCAACGGTATTTTAAATGCATCGGCCAAAGACAAGGGCACTGGAAAAGAACAAAAGATCAGGATAGAAGCTTCTTCCGGATTAACCGATGAAGAAATCAACAGGATGAAAGAAGAAGCAAAAGCAAACGAAGAAGCTGATAAACAAGCCAGGGAAAAGATCGATAAATTGAATGCTGCAGACAGCTTAATTTTCCATACGGAGAAGCAATTAAAAGAATTTGGGGATAAATTGCCTGCTGACAAAAAAGAACCGATTGAAAATGCATTGGTTACGTTAAAGGAAGCACATAAAAACCAGGACATCGAAGCAATTGAAAAAGCAACAGCCGAATTAAATACTGTTTGGCAAGCAGCTTCCGAAGAATTATATAAATCAAGTCAGAGCGCTGCAACTGAATCTGAACCATCGAAGGAAACCGGAGAAAAAAACGATGCCAAAAGTGATGAAGAAGTTACTGATGTTGATTTTGAAGAAGTGAAGTAGCTTTAGAATTTCTTCTTCTCCAGTTTCAAAGCATCTCCAGCCAAGGGTTCATTATTAATGGTTTCATTTATTCTATCTGAAAGCCATAACGTTAACAATTCGTCTTTATCGGCTTCATAAATCTTAGCCATCAAAAGAACCTGTTCCCGCTTTGCTTTGCGTTCCCCTCTTTCAATCTTACTGAGCATTGGTGTGTCAATGTCCAATTGCCCTGCTACATGCCTTTGAAGTAAGTTTTTCTGCTCCCTCAATTGCTTTACACGCTCACCAAAACTGCTCATACAGTTGTTATTTTTTTGACTTGTCAATAATTGACAAATTTAAAACAAAGAAAGGAAAAAACAATGGATGAATCTGAAAAAAATCAACCATCTGTTTTTTGATAGCGCCCATACTCAGGTGAGGTGAGGTATTTGGGTTGTAGCTTGCGCGGCAAGCTGTCCACACTGCGGGAAGATATTCCGAACTTTTTACCAACTTCAACGGCTTCTGTCCGTTTGACTGGCGGAGAGTAAATTCCGATACGTTAAATTATAACCTGTAACCTTTAGCATGAAATTTATTTAAAAAACTCCTTCCTTAGTAACATTTTATACCCTTTTTTCGTTCTATAATTAACCCTGCTAACTCAACAACCAACTGATAAGATGATGCAAAAAAAACGATTAATGATCGGAGGATTGCTCCTTCTTACCGCTCAAATCTTTGCCCAGGTTCCTTTATCGGATAAAGATACCCTGCTTAACCAGGTGGATAAAAACGGCCTCAAACAGGGATATTGGAAAAAATACTACGATAACGGTAACATCAAATATGAGGGTTATTTTAAAAACGATAAACCCACCGGCGAATTGAAACGCTATTTTGAAAATAATGTTATAAAATCGATTTCGGTTTTTAAGGAAAACGGAAAGATTGCAGAAACAAAGATCTTCTATCAAAACGGGAAATTAACAGCGGAGGGAACTTATGTTGATAAGATAAAAGATGGTGTATGGAAATATTATTCTTATTATGGTGAATTTCTTTCAATGGAAGAGGTTTATTCCATGGGAGTTAAAAACGGTAAATCAATTAATTTTTACAGTGATGGACAGATCTCTGAATCATTGAACTGGACTAAGGGTCACAAGGACGGGGAATGGATACAGTATTTCACGAACGGTAAACGTAAACTTTACGGGACGTATAAAGACGGTAAACTACATGGGACATTTGCAATTTATTACGATACAGGTATCCCGAATGTTGCAGGCAACTACTTAGAAGATCTTAGAGACGGGGATTGGATCATCTACGATGAGAAAGGTAAAATAGAACAAAAAATTGAATACCATAAAGGAATTGCAAAAAATCAGTATGAGCTCGACCGGAGAGAAACGGAAAAACTTAATGATCTATTAAAAAATAAGGGTAAATTTGAAGACCCCGGTAAAACCGGTAATATTATCAGATAACGCTTCTATTACCTTTATATCAGTATGCTAAAAAATTTATTCGAACAACGGGTTATTTTTGTTCTTGTTCTTTTCATTCATACTTCATTGGGGCTATCACAGTCAATTTTTAGTAAGTACTGGATACAATTTACTGACAAACTAAATTCTCCTTATTCCCTTGAATGTCCCGCTGACTATCTATCCGACCGTGCCATTGAGCGAAGATTTAAACAAGGGATACTTATTACAGATAATGATATACCTGTTAATCCGGAATATGTCGATAGTCTGAGCCGTCTTGGAATAAAAATCCTTAATCAGTCTAAATGGTTTAATGCAGTTACCGTCCAAACAGCCGACACATTGCTGCTGGATACAATCCTGCAATTCGATTTTATAAATGCAATAGAGAAGGTGGCTCCATCAAAGAAAAGGAAATCAGGGTTTCACAAATTTGATGAAGTATGTGACTCCTATATCCGGTTAGAAAACAACAATATATACGGACCTTCAGCCACTCAAATTACCATGTTAAACGGTCATGTTTTACATGATTTTGGTTTCAGGGGGGAAGGGAAACAAATAGCGGTTATTGATGCAGGATTTAACAATGTTCAAATTTTACCCGCATTTGATAGTTTATGGCTGAATGATCAAATACTTGGAACACGTGATTTTGTTGATGGAGATCAGGAAGTTTTTGATGCTCATTTGCACGGAATGATTGTTTTATCTATTATGGGAGGAAACTTGCCGGATCAATTGGTTGGAACGGCGCCAAAAGCAATGTACTGGCTGATACGATCGGAGGATACAGGGTCTGAGTTTCTGATTGAGGAGGATAACTGGGTAGCTGCAGCGGAGTTTGCTGACAGTGCCGGGGTTGATCTTATCAACACGTCACTGGGATACTACCTTTTTGACGATCCTACGCAAAATCATAGCTATACTGATATGGATGGCAATAGCACCCGGATTTCAATCGGAGCTGATATTGCCGCTTCAAAAGGTATTATTGTTGTAGTAAGTGCCGGAAACGAAGGCAATGATCCATGGCATTACATTATCGCACCAGCCGATGCCGATAGCATATTAGCAGTAGGAGCAGTTGATTCCCTGAGACAATACGCTTTTTTCAGCTCTCAAGGACCCAGCTGCGATGGCAGGGTAAAACCCAACGTTTCAGCTATGGGCAGGGGAACTGTTATTCAAAATTTATCCGGGGGGATCAGCTTGTGCAACGGAACCTCCTGTTCTGCTCCTATCATTACCGGTTTGGCAGCCTGTCTCTGGCAGGCAAAACCTTCTGCAACCAATATGGAAATAATCCGGGCTATTGAAAAAAGTTCACACCAATACTACTCCCCTGATTCACTTTTAGGGTATGGTATTCCTGATTTTTCACTTGCCATGGCAATCCTGAAAGTTTCTGTCCAGAAAAAAACGGTCGAACTCAAAAAAGTCCATCCAAACCCCTTTTCAGATCAGATCCGGATTCTTTTAAATGTTTATTCACAAGAAGATGTTATCCTTAAATTGACCGATATAACCGGAAAGACCGTGCTTGCCAAAAGATACCAAAACCTGAGTCTTGGGCCTCAACAAATTACTATCCTGATCAGCAGGACTTTCCCGAAAGGTTTATACATCTTGCGCTTAAGCTCCGGTGATTATGCAGTGTATAAAAAATTAATTAAAATTTGAAACAAAACGGCTGGCAGATTTCTGTCTAATCCTCTTTCATAGATTCTCTATTTCATACCGATAAACAAAATCATTATCTTTATCCTGAAAGAATCCGGAATTCTACAATGGAAAAGTTCATAACATTATTTGATCTGAATCAAAAAATCGGAGAATCGATAAAATCATCTTTCCCTGGTTCATTTTGGGTTCTGGCAGAGATCAGTGAGTTAAAAATCCATTACAACAGTGGTCATTGTTACCTGGAATTAATTGAAAAAGATCCGGAAGGAGAACAGATAAAGGCGCGGGCCCGGGCAACCATTTGGTCATATACATTAAGGATGCTTAAGCCCTATTTTGAAACCACAACCGGCCGTGAATTAGGTGTTGGATTAAAAATCCTGGTTAAGGCAAATGTCGAATTTCATGAAGTGTATGGCTACAGTCTCAACATTATTGACATTGATCCAAGTTATACCCTTGGTGAACTTGCCCGGAAGCGTCAGGAAATTATTAAACGCCTCGAAACCGAGGGGGTATTTAATATGAATAAAGAAATCCATCTCCCTCCGGTACCACAAAAAATAGCAATTATTTCCTCCCAAACAGCTGCCGGTTATAAGGATTTTGTACACCAGATTGAACATAATGCATATCGCTACAAATTTTATCTTAAACTATTTCCGGCTTTAATGCAAGGTGCGGAGGCTGAAAAATCAATTATTGATGCTCTCGAACGAATTTATCTTCATGAAAAATTTTTCGACACCGTTGCTATTATAAGAGGGGGCGGTTCACAGGCTGATCTCAGTTGCTTTGATAGCTATTGGCTTGCTTATCACATTACTCAATTCCCTCTTCCGGTAGTTACGGGAATTGGACATGAACAGGATGAGACAATTGCTGATCTGGTTGCTCATACAAAACTTAAAACACCTACTGCAGTCGCTGAATTTTTTATTTCTGCAATCCTTGGTTTTGAAAACTCTCTCCTGCAGCTTCAAAATCAGTTCACTGACCTTGTTGTTTCACAAATAAAAGAGAGAAAATCCAGGATTGAGAATCTTGGTTTGAAATTAACTCCTTTTGTTCAGACCGTTATTTTGAAGTATGTAAAACAGTTGAATACGGTAGAAAAAAAATCGGAATTTTTATTAAGAAGTTTTTTACAAACCAGGGTGATAAGTTTACGGAAATTGTACTCTGATTTTGTTCGGGCATCCGAGGGGTATCTTCTTCAAAAGCAACATCTCTTTCAGACCAGGATAAGTTCTCTTCCGTTATTTTGCAGCCAGTTGTTAACCAACCAGAATCATAAGCTCGATTTGTTTAATAAATCATCCGTTTATCTTAATCCTGAAAATATACTGAAAAAAGGATATTCGATTACGTATTCAGGTGGAAAAGTGATTAAAGATGTGTGTCAATTAACCAAAGGAAACATAATTAATACAAAATTTTACCGGGGCGAAACCGAAAGTGAGATACGAAAAATAACCGGAAGTAAAAACCCAGAATGATAAGGATTGTGTTTAAAAAATTCATATTAATTCTTCTGTTCCTTGGGCAGATTTTCTCTGTTTTTCCTCAAAAGCAGATTATTGATAGCCTTAAGCAACGGGTGAGATACGCCACGGAAGAGGAAAAGATCGATATTTATCTTCACCTGGCAGGCCTGCACGAGGGGATATCATTAAACCTGACAAGGCAATATGCTCATATGGCCCTGACAATCAGCAGGGGATTATACGACAAAGAGAACGAAGCGAATGCTTTAAACAAGTTAGGAACCGTTTATTATCTCTTTTCTGATTATAATAAAGCCCTGGAATACTACATACAATCCCTTACCATAAGGGAAGAAATAAATGATCAACAGGGAATTGCCGGTTCGTATAATAACATAGCCTTGATATACGATGCATTTAAGGATTATGATAAAGCCCTGGAATACACTTTGAAATCATTTGATGTTAATAAAGTTCTGGGCGATAAGGAAAAGATGGCGATTAATTTGAACAATCTGGGAGTATTTTATTCTGCAAAGAAAAATAATGCATTAGCTTTCGATTACTTTCAAAAAGCCTTTACCATATATAAAGAAATGAATAATAAGCAGGGTATTGCCGATGCATTAAATAATTTGGGAGACATATACCGGGAGAACCGGCAATATAATGAAGCCCTGTCTTACTTTATGCAATCGCTCAGGATTAATGAAGAACTAAATGAAATTTATAGCATTGCCCTTTCCAAATTTAATCTTGCTGATATTTATTCCGAAACACAACGGTATGATTTGGCTTTTCAAAATCTTTTGGAAGGATTACATTATGCAAAAGAAATTGAATCAAATGATCTTATCCGGGATTTCTATGGTTTGTTTGAATCTTATTATAGAGCAAAGAACAACTATAAGAAAGCACTTGAATATCATCAGCTATATGCTCAACTGAACGATAGCATCTTTAATGAACAAAGCAGTGATAAAATTGCGGATATGCAAGTGCGGTTTGAAACTGAAAACAAAGACAAAGAAATAAAATTATTGAAACAGAATGAGGAAATAAGAAACCTCCAAATGAAAAGACATAAAAACCAGATTATCTACTTGCTTATTTCCTCCATTCTTATCCTGATCCTGGGTATTGCCGGAATTCAAAGTTACAAGATAAAAAAAGATGCTATTGAAATTTTACGAAAAAGAAATGTCGAATATTATTACAGCAATCGTAAATTGACTGAGTCGCAAAACCAACTCCGGGAACTAAATGCAACCAGGGATAAGTTCTTTTCCATCATCAGCCATGATCTTATCAATCCTTTCCAGTCACTTATGAACTTTACGGAAATATTAAATACTGCCACAGCGCACGGAGATAAGGAAGAAATTCAGGAAATCTGCCAGTTAATTAATCTCGCGGCAAGAAACCATTACAACTTACTTCAAAATCTTCTGCAATGGACGCTTGCCCAGACAGGTAAACTGGCGAGTTTGCCAAAAGTTCACGATGCCAAAGAAATGATCAATTCCGTTATCTCAATCTTCAAAATCAATATTGATGAGAAGGGGATCACCCTGGTATCAGATATTGAGGATAAGTTACTTATTTATGTCGATAAAAATATTTTCGAAACCGTTTTGCGAAACCTTGTAAGCAATGCAATAAAATTTACCAGGAAAAACGGTAAAATAGCGATCCGTTCAACAAAACAAAATAATAAAATTGAGTTTGCAGTTATTGATAACGGTATTGGGATATCGGAAAAAAATTGTGAGAAACTTTTTAATCTGGAAAAAACTTTCTCAACAAAAGGCACTTTTAAGGAAAAAGGAATGGGGTTAGGACTCATTCTTTGTAAAGAATTTATTGAAATCATGGGGGGCTCACTTAAGGTTGCAAGCACACCCGGAAAGGGAAGTAGGTTTTCGTTTACCATACCCGTTTTAACTTAAATTTCAACTTGTATTACGTTATGCTGATTAAGAAATTATTTATCATTTATATCTCATTATGGTTGCCGGTGGCGCCTGGCCTTTCTTTTCAGCATAATGATATAGATAGTCTTGAGAAACAGCTCGAAACAGTGAATGACACGTTGAAAATTGAAATTTACAACAAACTGTCAAGACTACATCAGGAAATATCTCTTAACAGTAGTATGAATTATGCAAAGGGGGCTCTAAAGATTGCTGAAGCAATGAGATACCCTAAAGGAATAGCTGATGCTTTTGATGAAATCGGCAATGTATATGCAGAGGTTGGAATATGGGACGATGCCCTCATGAATTATATGGAATCGAAAAGGATAAGAGAACAAGCCGGGGATAAGAATGGAATGGCATTATCATATAGCAATGTGGGAATATGTTATTTTCATACACGTCGCATGACTCAAAGCCGTGAGTTCTTTCAAAAAGCCATGGTTATGGCGGAAGAAATTCAGGCTGACAGTTTATTAGCAAATGCTTACCGGTTTCTGGGTAAGTTATACAAATCTTCAGGTGAATATAAACACGCGAATGATTTATTAAACAAAGCTTTGTTACTCTATGAAAAAATGAATGATCCTCAAAGAATCATTATTATACTGAACTTCATAGGTAGTAATCTGAAACAATCCGGACAGCCTTCCAAGGCACTCCTGTATTATACCCGATCGATTAAATTAGCTGAAAAGTTCAATGATCTGACGCTACTCTCAACAACTAAAAATCTGATGGGAAATGCCTGTATGGAAACAGGAAACATGGAAAAAGCATTAATGTTTCTTGGCCAAAGTCTTGATTATGCTACAGAGACAAAAAACAAAACGTTAATAAACAGCATTTACCGGTCATTTTGCCATTATTATGTAAAAACAGGGAACTTTAAAGAAGCATACTGGTTCGATACAATCTATTATAACCTGAAGGACTCATTATTCAGTGTACGGAATACAAGTAAAATAGCCCAGTTAAAGGAAATTTATGATACGGAAAACAAGGATAAGGAGTTGGCAGTTCTAAAATCAACTCAAACAATGGAAAGCCTGGAAATAAAACGGAGAAGGACATTTAAAAACTACATGACAGCTTTTGTAATTATTTTATTTCTGATGATGATAGCTGGTTTATATTACTTATATCTTAAAAGAAAGACGAATAAAATTTTATCTTTTAAAAACAAACAGCAAGAGGAAACAAATCAATTATTGGTCGAATCAGAGAAACAGTTAATGGACATTAATGATACCAAAAATAAATTCCTTTCAATCATTGCTCACGATCTTATATCTCCGTTCAACGCATTGCTGGGTTTTACAGAGTTAATGGCGGAAGAGGCTAAAAGCTACCACATAGATGAAATAAAAAAATATAGTGGAATTATTAGCCAATCTTTGAAAAATCTTCACCATCTACTTGAAAACCTTCTTCAGTGGTCAAAGACCCAGAGAGGTATCATCGACTTTCATCCGGAGTTTTTTGATCTTAGCAAAACGGTAAGCAACCTGGTTGCTTTTTTTGAGCTATCAGCAAGAAAAAATAAAATCAAACTCTCTGAGAATTTGAAAGGAGAAAATATTGTTTATGCTGATGCAAACCTGGTATCGACTATCCTGCGAAATTTAATCAGCAATGCCATTAAGTTTAGCCCCATCGGAGGTTGGATAAAAATTACTGCAAAAGAAGAAAATAGGTTCATTGAGGTCTCAGTATCGGACAATGGAACAGGAATAAAAAAAGAAAATATAGAAAAACTCTTCCGAATAGATACCCATTACACCCAAAAAGGAACTTCAAATGAGCAAGGAACAGGATTAGGGCTTATTATTGTAAAAGAATTTGTTGAAAAGAACGGCGGGAAAATATGGGTCGAGAGTGAAGAGAAAAAAGAAAGCACTTTTAAATTCACATTGCCGAAAAATCCATAATATTATGACATCAAAAACGATCAGTTATAAAGAAGCTGTTGCAGAAATTGAAGATATCCTTGTGAAAATTGAGAATGAAGAACTGGATGTGGATGATCTGACTGAAAAGGTAAAAAGGGTATCTTCATTAATTAAGTTATGCAAGGAGAAACTTCATAACACAGAACAGGAAGTTGAGAATATCCTGAAGGAAATGGAGAAAGAATAGCAAATTATTTCAGATGGTATTGGACCAAATCATCAATGGGTGAACGGATGATCTTATCGATGTTAGCTCCCCTGTCAAGGGCTACCTGTGTTAATACTGAGCTGAAGAAATAGGCGACCGATCCAACACACCGGATATTTGTCTTCCTCCAATTCTTAAATTTACTAATCTGCTTTTCAAACAACTCATCAATACTTTTGTAAACGATTTGATAAATGGAAGGTTCATCCAGGTATTCCCAAAGAAATGGGGTAAATGATGCCAAAAACCGGTTTGGCAACGGCTTGGAATAAACAGCATCCTTTATATCCTCGGTTTTCAATTTATACTTTTTATAAAACTGCTGCCTGATATTTATTGGTAATTCTTCTTTAAGATAAGCCTGTATGAGTTTTATTCCTAATACAGTTCCGCTTCCTTCATCTCCCAGAATATAGCCCAAAGGAATAACACTTTGAATGATCTTCCTCCCATCGTAATAGCCTGTATTTGTTCCGGTTCCCAGAATAACAACTAATCCGGCATTGTCCTGAAATAAAGCACGCGCAGCGCCAATAATATCAGAGTGTATTTTAACAAAAGCATTGTAAAAAATATTCTTCAGGGCTTTTGCAACCACCAAATTTTTATCTTCGATTGAACATCCCGCTCCATAAAAATACACTTTCTTTACCTTTTGCGAAGTGTATTTCCCTTCAATCCGGAGACGAATTTCTTCTTCAATCTCAGGACTTGTCATATAAAAAGGATTGAGACCTTTTGTACAAAAATCAGAAATTCCATTATCAGGATCAATCATTTTCCAGTCTGTCTTAGTGGAACCGCTATCGGCAATCAGGATCATTTTTATCGAATTATATATTCACCTGATATGTTTATTTACTATTCTTATCAGATCGTTTGGCAAAATAGGTTTGGCTATAAAGTCATCACACCCCGCTTTAAGTGATTCCTCCCTGTTGTGTTCCATTTTATACGCGGTCTGGCAGATAACAGGAACATTTTTATTTATTCCCTTTATGATCCTGGTTGCTTCGTATCCATTCATTTCAGGCATTCGTATATCCATCAGAATCAGATCAATTACCGGTTCGGTTTTAAACAATTCCACTGCCTCCTTTCCATTCCTGGCATGTATTATGCTGGCTTTGGTTTTTGCAAGGATTGCTTTTAAAACTTCAAAACTGAATTCGTCATCCTCGGCAATTAGGATCACTTTTCTGCTTAAATTCCGGTTTTCCTTATCCATATCCGCTTCTGCTAATATTACGGTTTCTTTGATTTTTTTAACATCCGGCAATTTAACAGGCAAGGTAAAATAGAATACTGCACCGTTATCCTGTTCCGATTCTACCCAAATTTTACCACCAAGCAATTCCACCAGATTTTTTGAAATCGCCAGTCCCAATCCGGTCCCGCTATATTGTCTTGATATAGAATCGTCAAGTTGTCTGAACTGGTCAAAAATCAGATGCTGTTGGTCTTCAGGAATCCCTATCCCGGTATCTTCCACAAAAAAGGTAAGAGTATCCGGGTCTGTCAGATTACACCCAAACCTGATGTATCCCCGGTTGGTAAACTTAATGGCATTGGTAATCAGGTTTGATAAAATTTGCCGTAGCCTGAAAAAGTCAGTTATGGTAACAAATTGATTATTTATCGTTGTTTCCAGACTTAACTCAATCGATGATTTAATACTTTTTATTACTTCCCTGAAATAAGTATATAATTCATCCAGTAAGCTCCTGATAAAACATTCGGAATTTAATATTTTGGTTTGTCCTGCTTCAATTTTTGCAATATCGACCAAGTCGTCAACCAATGTTGATAAAGCATCACAACTACTTTTAAGATAGTATAAGAAATCTTTTCTCTCTTTATCAGGCAGCGAATTGTCTCTCAGAAGTTCGGAAAACCCGACAATAGCATTCATCGGGGTTCTGAGCTCATGCGATAAGTTTGTCAAAAATGCTGTTTTTAACCGGTCTGATTCCTCGGCTCTTTGTTTGGCGTGGATCAACTCTCTTTCGGTTTCTTTTTGTTGGGTCATATTAACCAGGGTGACCAGAACCTGGTCCAGGGTTTTTTCATATCCCGGAACAATAACCCACTGTGTAATGGCTTCAATCTTTCGTTTATTCAAATCGAAATAAAATGTTTCACCTGAAAAGAAAGTTTTGCCTTCCAGTAGTGAAAACAGGCCTTCAGTAACCATCCTAACCGATTGTTCGGTTATGATCCTTTCAATATTTCTTTCCAGATCTTTTAAATCCTTTGCTTTAAAAAGCTCAAGAAAGGCTCTGTTTACACTAATTATCTTAATCCTTCCCCTGCATTCATAAATGGCATTTTTGTGATCGAATAAATACTTTCTGACGTTTTTGATTCCTGAGTCTTTAAGCTGTTCGACATACTTTTTGGCATAAGAAAAGTCTTCCTGGATCTGTGGTATTGGAGAATACTCTAAAAATCTTCTGATCTGGGATTCCCTGTCGATCAGTTCCTTTTCGTATTTTTTCCTTTCGGTAATATCCCGGCATATGATCTTTAATTCTTCAGGATTTCCTTTTTCATCTAGAGAAAGCATCAGTCTTTCGTGAACATATAACACTGACCCATCTTTTCTAACATTCCTGAATTCAAGTTCACTTTGATGTGTTTTCTTCTTTAGGATTTTCCTTATTTGATTTTCAACATCTTCAATATCGTCAGGATGAACCACAACCCAGACCGGTTCTCCAATTAATTCTTCTTTGGAATATCCGAGGTATTCAGCTCCATATTTGTTCACCGATTTAACGATACCATCGGGGTAGATGGTAAAATACATATCAGGAGCATAATCATACAAGTCCTGATATTGTTGTTGGCTTTCGCGTTGAAGTTCCTCTTTTGATTTGGTAATGTTGTTCATATTGTTAGTAAGTTTTGGTTTTTTCTGCCAAAATATAACAGAATATAAAATTTA
>JAUWBB010000060.1 GCA_030605195.1 Bacteroidota bacterium | reverse complement strand
CAGGAATATATTGTGAACGAGGTTCAGGAGGTATACCGCCTGCAGGGAGTAAAAATAAATGATAAACACTTTGAGACTATTGTGCGGCAAATGATGAGAAAAGTAGAAAATGTCGATCCAGGCGATACGAAATTCCTTGAGAAACAAATTACTGATAAATGGGAGTTCATGGATGAAAATGATTGGATTTTTGATAAGAAAGTCGTTATTGATCCGGGTGATTCTCTAGGTATCAAATCAGGTCAGATCATAACGGCCCGGAAACTAAGAGATGAAAACTCCGTTTTAAAGCGGAAAGACCTGAAACTGATAGAATCAAGGGATGCTATTCCTGCTACATCAAGCCAGGTACTTCAGGGTATTACAAAAGCAGCCCTGCAAACAAAAAGCTTTATTTCTGCTGCTTCCTTCCAGGAAACCACGAAGGTTTTGAATGAAGCAGCGATATTTGGCAAAGTAGATAACCTGGAAGGTCTTAAAGAAAATGTTATCGTTGGACATCTCATTCCTGCCGGAACCGGAGGTAGGGAATATGGAAGGATTGTGGTTGGATCGATGGAAGAATATGAGAGCCTAATGACTTTAAAAGATGAAGAACCACAGGTGATTGAAGAGGAATAAAAACTTTTTTTATGGATGAAAAGAAATCGAAAAATCAGATAAGTATTGAACTGAATGAAGAAGTAGGGCAAGGATTATATTCAAACCTCGTTGCTATTACCCATTCACCTTCGGAATTTATTATTGATTTTATCCGGATTATGCCCGGCATGCCTAAAGCACGGGTGAAATCGCGCATTATATTGACTCCTGAACATGCCAAGCGATTCCTGCTGGCGATGAAGGATAACGTAACAAAGTTCGAATCGGTTCATGGGCAGATAAAGGATGTTCAAGGCTCTGTTCCACCTAATATTCTGATGAATTTTGGTGGACCTACTGCCCAGGCATAAGGTAGTTTAGCCATAATTATTAATTAACTGACCCCGTCTCCCGGTAGTTATCGGGATGATGGGGTTTATTGTTTTATCCATCGTACTCCGCAACCCGTCAGAGCCGGATATCATCGGCTGAAGAAAAGGGGAAAAAATATATCCTTTGGAATCTTAGTTGATATATAGAGTAATCGGTATTTTCAGAATTCTTTATATATTTGACAATTTTAATGAATTGCTGGGTGCTGGGTACGGTGTACGGGATAAATAACTTATAACTAATAACCTATAACAATTTAAAAGGAGACTTTAAAATTAAATTGTTACAATTAATTAAACTAAACAAGAAAATATATGAAGGTAATCGTTTGTCTGGGTAATGTGCCCGATACAACCACCAAGATTAAATTTGTTGACGATAACAAAGCATTCGATACAATCGGAGTGCAATGGATCATCAATCCCTGGGACGAACTGGCTTTAACACGGGCAATGGAATTAAAGGAAGATAGCAGGAACACGGTTGATACGGTTACCGTCATCACCGTTGGTTTGAAAGAAGTTGAGCCAACTATCAGAAAAGCCCTGGCGATCGGTGCAGATGACGCAATCAGAATTGATGCTGACCCGAAAGATGCTTATTGTGTTGCATTCCAACTGGCTGAGGTATTGAAGAAGGAAGATTTTGGTATCGTCTTCAGTGGTATTGAATCGAGCGATTATAATAGTGCTGCTGTTGGAGGAATGCTTGCTGAATTTCTTGACCTTCCATCGGTTTCTGCTGTTTCGAGTCTGCAAATGGATGAAAGCGCAGTTAACCTTACAAGGGATATAGATGGAGGGAGGGAGGTTATTTCAATTCAAACTCCTTTTGTAGCCATTGTCCAGAAAGGAATAGCCATAGAGCCAAGGATCCCTGCAATGCGGGGTATTATGATGGCACGAAAGAAACCCCTCAACGTGGTTGAACCGGCTGAACAGGAAGTTTTAACCGGATTTTCAAGTTTTGAGTTGCCAAAATCCAAACCACCCTGTAAAATGATTAACCCTGAAAATTTAAAAGAACTTGTTGACTTGCTTCAGAATGAGGCAAATGTTTTGTAGTACATGTTTCCGTGTAAAAAAAATCAAATGTAACAAATAAATGTGTTGGGATGAAAAGAGGCAAAATGTAATAACTTTATCAAATTAACCATTATCCTAAATAAGAAATTCTTGAGATTTGAATAGTTAAATCTTTTTAAACTAAAACATTATGGCAGTAATTGTTTTTGCGGAAAATTGGAACGGAAAGTTTAAGAAATTATCCTTTGAACTGGTTTCCTATGGAAGCAAAGTAGCCGGGATGCTTAATACATCAAACGTAGTCCTTTCAATCGGAGATGTTGAAAATGAGGAATTGAACAAGTTGGGAGATTATGGTGCGGATAAAATAATAAAGATACAACATGAAAAATTGAAAAATCTTGATAACAAAGCTTATACAAGTGTGATTGCACAAGTTGCAGAAAAAGAAGGTGCTTCGGTTCTGTTGTTATCACATAATAATACAGGTAAAGCATTGGCTCCCAGACTTTCAGTAAAGCTTAAGGCTGGACTGGGTTCAGCCTTAATTCAGTTACCTGCCAGTGTGGAACCTTTTACGGTTTGTAAGAAAGTGTTCTCAGGAAAGGCTTTTGCTTATATTACAATTAAGTCAGATATTAAGATACTTACCTTAATGCAAAATTCGTTTGAGTCAGTACTTTCTCAAAATAATGCCACTATTGAATCGTTTTCACCTGAACTTGATGAAGGCATAAGCAAGACTGAAGTGACGGATGTTCAGAAACAGACCGGCAAAATTATTTTAACCGATGCCGAGATTATTGTGTCTGGAGGCAGGGGAATGAGATCTACTGATAACTGGGGACCGCTTGAAGAACTGGCTGAATTATTAGGAGCTGCAACAGCTTGCTCAAGACCTGTTTCTGATGAAGAATGGAGACCTCATAGTGAACACGTTGGTCAAACAGGAAAAATTATTGCGCCAAACCTTTATATTGCATGCGGTATTTCAGGAGCTATCCAGCATTTGGCCGGTGTAAGTTCATCAAAATATATTGTAGCTATAAACGAAGATAATGAAGCACCTATTTTTGAAGCTGCTGATTATGGTATTGTAGGGGATGTACACAAAGTTCTTCCTGAATTAATCAAAATAATTAAGGAATTTAAATCAGAAAATTAAAACTCACTATTTATTTAACTGCACAATAAAACTTCTGTCCTCATGATTGCCTGTTATACTGGCACAAGGCAAGATAATAGGAAAGAAAATTACTCCCGACTGCCATTTCGCGGGCTTTTGCGTAGTGGCGGGCAGGTTAGTGATTTTATAGTTATTAAAAAAATCTCCACTAAAACACTGCTAAAGGCATGCCTACGGCAAAAAACACTAAATCCCACTAATAACAATAGTAAATTGTAACAGAACCTAAGCATATTTTAGTATGATTTCGAATGTAATCTTTGTTATAATACTTATTGCTACGATTTTACTTTTCTACAGGAATGTAAGAATTATTGCCCGGAACATTAAGCTTGGAAGAGATGTTGAAATAAAAAACAACAAAGCTAAAAGATGGAAACTAATGTTTAAAGTGGCAATCGGGCAATCAAAAATGGTTACCCGCCCTATAACAGGCATCTTACATATCCTTATTTACGTGGGATTTATTATTGTAAACATAGAAATGTTGGAGATTGTTATTGATGGTATTACCGGGACACATAGATTATTCGCCTTTTTCGGGCCCGTTTATAACATTCTTGTATCTTCCTTTGAATTTTTTGCTGTAGGAGTAGTAATTGCCTGTATAATCTTCCTGATCCGCAGAAATATCATAAGAGTTAAAAGGTTTTGGAATGAAGAGATGACGTTATGGCCCCGTTCAGATGCCAATATTATCCTTATAACGGAAATTTTTCTTATGAGTGCATTATTTACAATGAATGCTTCTGATAGAATCTTACAATTGCGGGGGTTGGAACATTTTGTAAACGTAGGTACATTTCCATTAAGTGGTCTGTTGATTCCTTTTTTTAACGGATTGCCTGATAATACCATGATCTTTCTGGAAAGATTCGGATGGTGGTTCCATATAGTCGGAGTATTTGCTTTTTTAAATTATATTCCTTATTCCAAACATTTCCATGTGTTTCTTTCGTTTCCCAATGTTTATTATTCCAAACTCAGACCAAAAGGAGAAATAGCTATTATGCCTTCTGTTATCAAAGAAGTAAAATTAATGCTTAATGAGAGCGCTATGGAACCGGTTGAAGAAGAAAATGCCGAAGAACTGACATTCGGAGCACAAAAAGTAAAAGACCTTACATGGAAGAATCTAATGGATGCATATTCCTGTACTGAATGTGGCAGGTGTACATCAAGTTGTCCTGCTAATATTACAGGAAAAAGATTATCGCCACGAAAGGTAATTATGGACACACGCGACCGTCTCGAAATAGTCGGAAAGAATCTGGATAAAAAAGGTAAAGAATATGATGATGGTAAATCATTATTTGATTTGATAACCCCGGAAGAATTATGGGCATGTACCACCTGTAATGCCTGTACAGAAGAATGTCCTGTTAATATCGACCATTTGTCTATAATAATTGATATGCGAAGATATTTAGTAATGGAGCAGGCCGTTGCTCCTGCACAATTAAACAATATGTTCACTAATATTGAAAATAACGGTGCTCCGTGGCAGTTCTCACGGGAAGACAGAATGCTGTGGGCAGAAGATTTGAATATGGTTGTGAAATAAAATGAGGCTTTATGATTTTGGAAAAACCCGTAAGTTAACCCTTGGTTTTATCAGTTATCTCGAAAAAAAATGATCTCGAAAAACATAAATATAATAACCTAAACACCTAAACACAACATATGGCTAATAAAATAAAAATAAAAGTTCCGGTGATGGCAGATCTGGCTGCCAAAGGAGAGAAACCCGAATACCTTTACTGGGTGGGATGTGCCGGCGCTTTTGATGACAGGTATAAAAAAGTAGCAAGAGCTTTTGTAAAAATTCTAAATCATCTTAATGTCAGCTATGCAGCTTTGGGTACAGAAGAGTCATGCACCGGCGATCCGGCAAGAAGAGCAGGAAATGAGATGTTATTCCAAATGCAGGCGCTAAAGAATATTGAAATTCTAAATAATTATGAAGTAAAAAAAATATTAACTACATGCCCGCACTGTTATAATACTTTTAAGAATGAATACACCGAACTTGGAGGAAAATACGAAGTTATACATTATACACAATTTTTGTCTCAATTTATTATGAATGAAGGCAGACTGCAAATTGGTACTTCACAGGTTTCAGAAGAAAAAAACATCTTTAAAGATAAAAAGATTACTTTTCAGGATCCGTGTTATTTGGGAAGAGCAAACGGTGAATACGATGCACCAAGGAAAGTTCTCGGGACTATTCCATCTGTAAAAATTGAAATGAAAAGAAATAAAAATTTTGCTCTTTGTTGTGGAGCAGGCGGAGGCCAAATGTTTAAAGAGGCTGAAAAAGGAGACAAAGAAGTATTCATCGAGAGAATAGAAAATGTATTTGAAACCGGTGCGGATATCATTGCCACTGCTTGTCCGTATTGTATGGTTATGTTAACCGATGGACTCAAGTATAAGAACAAAGAAAAAGAAATAAAAAATTATGATATAGCAGAATTGGTTGTACTATCATTAGGATTATAAAAAGGTGTTAGGTATTTTTAGCAATTGATTTGAGCCGGTATATAGGATATAGCTACGCTATTTAATTTTGAGCCCACTCCACAAAGGGGCGTTTGACAAATTGATTTAAATTAATACAAATTAAAATATATTGTATAAATGGAAAATTTCAAGTTGAATTTCATTCTATAATGCTTATTTATCGCTAGTTTTCGATAAAAAGACAGAACGTGAGCCACTTTTTCCATTGTTTTAAACGTTCTTTGACATGTTTGTTTCATAAAGTTGATAATCCTGACCAGATTTATCCACAGGCACCTGCAATATGCCCATACTTTTTGTTTGAATTGGCCCCGGTATCTTGTTTTATTATCACGTAACAAGAAGCTGAGTTGAAAAATGGTTGCTTCTACATTGTTTCGTTTATGGAGTTCCTCTAAGGTTCTTTGTTTCATTGCCCGGCGTAATTCAGAGGCCCTGATTGCCTGCTGGCCGAAGTATTTGTTGCCGCTGGCTGTTGTTATCCGCCATCGGTCCTCCTTGCTGTTTTTTAGTTTTTTGGCCAAAACAGCCTGTATGCGTTCGCCTGTTTGGGTGTCTGTGGCAATTAACCCGGTTGGTGTCATTTCCAGGTCATATCTGGATGGATAACCCTGTATCCCGGTAAAAACCATATCAATGTTTTCGCAAAATTCATCATTGTCAGGGCTTTGATATGCCCCGTCAACGTAAGCTGTTTCAACCACTTGTCCAGTAACTTCCGTGGTGCTGTGGTAAACGGTTTTGAGTGGTTCTTTTTTCGTAAGTTCCCCGAGTTTTTCCTTATCCATGGCAGATAGCCTTAATTTTTCCTGTTTGTCCAGTGTTTTATAAAACCGGCATTGCTCAAATAGCTGTGAATCACTCCACCCAAAGGTTTCTTTAAGTATCATCATGCCAACAAGCAAGGAAACTGACACGTTAGGCGCTCCTGTAGTTTCGTTGAAAAGCACCTTAAAGACGGTTTCATCAACACGGGATACGACTTGCTTGCGAAACTTATTGTGCCAATGACCATCATCGCTGTACTGTTTAAGCGAACCACCATCAAGAATTGAGGGAACACCCCCAAATAGGTCAACCTGTGGTTCTTTATTGGTTTTTCTAAACATGTTTAATGTATATTTGTTGACGAAATAAAGTTAACAAGAATAACTGAAAAATCCAAACGTATTTTATTAACATACAGATATTTATAACTTCTTGAGACAAATAGACAAAATATTAATATTAACTAAAATATGCCACTCCGACTTTTCGGAGTGGGCTCAACCTTGAACCTTGAACCCGGAACATTAAATAGTAACCTTTTAAACATTAGAATATGGGAAAAATAGAGATAGTAAAAGGCGGCGAATTTATTGTAAAAGAGACCGAAGCCAAAGACATTTTTATACCCGAAGAATTTGATGAAGAGCAAAGGATGATTGCCCAGACCTGCCAGGATTTTCTTGATACGGAAGTTATGCCCCTTCTTGACCGGATCGATAACCAGGAAGAAGGACTTATACGGGAACTACTCAATAAAGCCGGAGAACTGGGTCTTTTGGGTATTTCTCTGCCTGAAAAATATGATGGCTTTGGACAATCCTTTGTCACTTCAATGCTTGTTTGTGAAATTCTTGGAGCAGGATATTCATTCGCAGTTGCACATTCCTGCCACACCGGGATAGGATCTTTACCTATATCATTTTATGGTACTGAAGAGCAAAAACAAAAATACCTGCCAAAACTGGCTTCGGGAGAATGGGTCGGAGCATACTGCCTTACCGAACCCGGGGCCGGTTCGGATGCTAATGCAGGTAAAAGCAAAGCAGTCTTATCCGATGATAGCAAATTCTATATCCTTAACGGACAGAAAATGTGGATTACCAATTCCGGGTTTGCCGATGTGTTTACGGTTTTTGCAAAAATCGATAATGACAGGGTATTGAGCGCCTTTATTGTTGAAAGAGATTTCCCGGGTTTAACCTTTAATCCTGAAGAGAAAAAGATGGGGATCAAGGGCTCCTCAACACGGCAGATATTTTTTAATGATTGTAAAGTACCTGTTGAAAACCTGTTGGGTGGAAGAGGTAAAGGATATAGAATTGCATTGAATACTTTGCACATGGGCAGGATAAAAATGGGAGGCAATGTATTGGGTGCAGCAAAACTAACTATTAATCAATCTGTTAATTATGCCAATGAACGAAGACAGTTCGGAACATTTATCTCTAATTTTGGGGCGATTAAGTACAAACTGGCAGAACAGGTTATCAAGACATTCATCACCGAATCAGCTGTTTACAGGGCGAGCAGAAACATCGATGAAGCAGTCGAAAAAAATCTTGAAGAAGGCGCTGAAGAGAAACCTCTTATAGTAGCGTTTGATCAGTTAGCCATCGAGGCTGCCATATTGAAGGTTTTTGCATCGGAAGCATTGGATTATATTGTAGATGAGGCAGTTCAAATTTATGGTGGTATGGGTTATTCCGCTGAAATGCCTGTTGACAGGAGTTACCGTGATTCCAGAATTAACAGGATATTTGAAGGAACCAATGAAATAAACCGGCTTTTGCTTGTGGATACTTTATTGAAAAGAGGTGCCAAAGGCGAATTCGATTTATATGGAGAAGCAGAAAAGGTCGTAAAAAACCTGGTAGATCTACCGGAAGAACTTGAAAAATTATCGGATTACTACGGAAAGAAAAAACAGTATATAAAACATTTTAAAAAAGTTGCTCTTTTTTTAATCCATATTGCCTCTGAAAAATTCGAACGACAATTGGTCTATGAACAGGAAATTCTGAATAATATTGCTGATATCATAATGCATATATACATTGCTGAATCAACCCTGCTCAGAATTGAGAAACTGGAAAGCATGAAGGGTGAGGAGAATATAAAAATTTACAGGGACATTCTTGATGTGTTTGTTTATGATGCTTCAGGTATAATTAATAAATGTGGATTAGATGCTATTCATTCATTTGCAGATAGACAGGATAAAGATTTACTGCTCAAAGGAATAAAATATTATACTGAAGTTGAAGGTGTAAATGTAAAAGAAGCAAGAAGAAGAATTGCAGATAAACTCATAGAAGATAATCGATATAACTTCTGATTGGATAATAAAGCTTTTCTTTCAATCGTTTTACCTATGCATAAAAAACATAATTGATGCGAATAGTTTTTAACATATTGGTTTGGACCGGAGTTATCTTTTTTACATTAGCAATTCAGGGCTGCAAAAAGGAAAAATGTGGTTGCGATGGTGAGATATCATTTGAGGTATACGATGTTCCCGGCAGATTATATTATGACAAGGAAACAAAATATACCTGGTTTGAAAGTACCTCGGTATATTCCTTTTTTACTTTTTGCTACCCGGAAAAGATATGGGATGATATCCTGGAATTTGAGCATGGTGAAGAGGTTTTGTTAAGCGGGGAAGTCTCAGATGATTGCGAGAAGCTGGTTAGTTACTATGCTTCCAATAAATATGTTATCCATGTAACAGAGATAAAACTGGATGAATTTTAAGATGCTTTTAAATCTCTTACCTTTGAAAGCCTTGATCGTTTCAAGGCTTTTTGCTTTTTAAACTCACGTTAAACTATTAAGTATGACTTCAAGAAAAAAAAAATCCATCGTATTTATATGAGCAGGAAGTTTAGCTTCACATATCTCAAATGCATTTTTCCGTGCAGGTAATAACATTCTCCAGGTATTCAGCCGGACAAAAGAATTGGCTAAACCGTTGGCAGACCACCTAAATACTGCATGGACTAATGATACCGCTAAGATATTGATTGGTGTGGATGTATATGTTATTGCCATTTCAGATTATCATCCGGTTAAAGCACAAACCGGTCCTGCTATAAGAAATGATCAAAATGTTATTAAAAAGCATTTAGATTTATTATCTTTCTCACCTGAAATCCAGCACCTGTATGATGTCGTAAGTCATGATATTATAAGACTTCATCAATCGGGATTGACCTAATACCTTTATAAAATAAATGAGCAATTATAAAGAAAAACTCAGAAAGGTAAAAGCTTTTGTATTTGACGTTGATGGTGTATTGTCCCATCAAACCATGTCTCTTTATCCTGGCGGAGAAGTGATGAGGACCATTAACATCAGGGATGGTTATGCCATTCAGTTAGCTGTGAAAAAAGGCTATCCCATTGCTATCATTACTGGGGGAAATACCAATGCAATCCGGAAAAGATTCGAAGGATTAGGCATAAAGGACATTTATCTGAAATCACATGATAAAATCAGGAATTTTAAAGATTTCATTTCTAAATATCAGTTAGAACCTTCGAGTGTTTTATATATGGGTGATGATCTGCCCGATTATAAAGTGATGAAGGAGGTTGGTTTTCCGACCTGTCCGGCTGATGCTGTCGTTGAGATTAAACAGATTGCCAAATATATATCCCATCATAACGGAGGAGAGGGTTGTGTCAGGGATATAATTGAACAGGTTCTCAGGTTGCACAATAAATGGATGGATAACGATGCTTTTAACTGGTAAACTGGGAATAACTCATGAAAGCCTTTCTTAAACTGATCCGGATTCAGAATTTGATCATCATAGCAGGAACACAATACCTGATGAGATGGGCAATAATTCACCCTTTGCTAGGGCATTCATATGGTTTCGGGGGTGAAGAAATAAAACAACTAACCGGATTTGAACTTCAGTTTAATGAGTTTTATTTTTTCCTTCTTGTTCTGTCAACCATCTTTTTAACTGCTTCCGGTTATGTGATCAACGATTATTTTGACACTAAGACCGATATTCTGAACCGCCCCGGAACCGTTGTTGTAGGGAAAACTATCCGGAGAAGATATGCCATAATCCTTCATACCGTATTCAATATTTTGGGTGTAGGACTGGGGTTTTTCATTGCCTTGAAGATCAATCTGTTCTTTTTAGGTTTTATTTTTATCCTTGTAGCAGGCCTGCTCTGGTTTTACTCAACTACTTACAAACGGCAATTTTTAATCGGGAACCTGGTTGTAGCCATACTAACCGGCCTGATTCCGTTTATGGTTATTTTATTCGAAATACCACTTTTAAACCAAGCTTATGCTCCCATCTTAATTCAAACCAATGCCAGTTTCAATATTTTGGTTGCCTGGGTAGGTGGTTTTTCTTTTTTTGCCTTTCTTACCACTCTTACAAGGGAGATTATTAAAGACATGGAAGACTTTGAAGGGGATCGTGCATATGGCAGAAAAACCATACCGGTTGTTATCGGATTGAATAACACTAAGTTTGTAATTGTCTTTACAATACCCGATACAAATATACCATTTTTCTCCCTCGCTGAAACAGACATTCAAAAAAGATCTGATTACGTAGAACTTTTTCGACTTTACTATGTCATATCCCCTAGAAAGATCGCCCTGAAAAGAATAAACGCATTC
>JAUWBB010000264.1 GCA_030605195.1 Bacteroidota bacterium | reverse complement strand
GTGAAGGGATAATAGAGGCTAATACTAAGGTTGAGATTGAGGTTGAGAATGAAGATGCATGGAGCTTGGGGCGAAGAGGCGATAAGGGAAAAAGATAAAAGTCTAAGAGCAGAAGGGTCGCAAAGTAGGACGAAGATCCGGTTCGTCATTTTATAAATTGCTAAATTGTTGGATAAAGTTGTTGTGGCAGAGATTGGGGAATAGGGTTTAGAGCCGATTAAAATTGACGAATAACGTCTTTGATTTTCGTAGTGATTAAAAACCGGGAAAAGAAAATCCTGAACAATCAATATTGTGTTTAATCAATATTTACTAATTTTATACCAAATTTAACATTAATTTTTTCTTGCCATGACAACCACTGAACAGATAAAAGACCTTTCCGATCGCCTGGCTGCGTTAAGGAGGCATCTTTGACATCGAAAAAAAACTGATTCAAATAAAAGAGGAAGAAGAAAAAACACTTACCCCCGACTTCTGGAATGATCCTAAAGATGCCGAAAAGAAATTAAAAGAAATATCCGATTTAAAGGTGTGGACAAAAGCTTACCAGGAGGTTATATCCGGCTTTGACGATCTTACCGTTTTTTATGACTTTTATAAAAACGGGGAATCGAGCGAGCAGGAAGTTGACGAACAATACAATTCCACACTAAAACTTACTGAAACCCTTGAATTAAAAAACATGCTCCAAAAAGAGGAGGATCACCTGGGAGCAATCCTTAAGATTAATTCAGGCGCTGGAGGCACGGAAAGTTTAGACTGGGTTGAGATGCTTATGCGGATGTACATTCGATGGGGGGAAAGAAACAAATATAAGGTAAGACAAGTTGATTTTCTCGCGGGCGATGAAGCCGGAATCAAGTCGGTCACCCTTGATTTTTCCGGTGATTATGCATACGGCTACCTCAAGAGTGAAAACGGGGTACATCGGTTAGTCAGAATATCCCCTTTTGATGCAGGTAATAGAAGACATACAACTTTTGCATCTGTATTTGTTTCACCGGTTGTTGACGATAACATTGAAATAGAAATTAAACCTGCTGATATAACCTGGGAAACCTACCGGTCAAGCGGTGCGGGTGGACAAAATGTGAATAAAGTTGAAACAGCAGTTCGTCTCAGGCATTCCCCTACCGGGATAGTGATCGAAAATCAGGAAACACGTTCACAGCTAAAAAATAAGGAAAATGCTTTACGATTATTAAAATCTCATCTGTACGAACTTGAGCTAAGAAAAATACAGGAAGAAAAATCAAAGCTGGAAGATCAAAAGAAAAAAATCGAGTGGGGATCTCAAATTCGCAGTTATGTGTTACATCCCTATAAAATGGTTAAAGATCTCAGAACTTCTTTCGAATCATCAAACGTTCAGGCTATATTGGATGGTGATCTTAACGGATTTATAAAGGCTTATCTAATGGAATTTGGGGGGCTGTAATTGCTTTGAAAACCTAAAATCATCGCAACTTATTAATGTTTCGAGAGGAAAAGAAAAGAAATAGATCGTTATAAGTTATATGTTAACTGTTATAAGTAAAACTGCTAATAACGTATAACTTATAACCTATAACAAATAACCTGAATATAAAAAAGTTTCTAAAAAATTGAATAGCTGCAATCATTTTACCATGTTAAAGATCTACCACAATCCCCGATGCCGGAAAAGCCGGGCCGGACTGGCTTATTTACAAAACAAAGGACTTGATGCGGAAATTATTGAATACATTAAAAACCCTGTCAGTGAAGAAGAGTTGAAAGAAGTTCTGATGAAACTGAACAAAAAACCCCGTGAAATTATACGCACACAGGAAGAAGTGTATAAATCCCAATTCCGGGGCAAGAATTTTACTGACCATGAATGGATAAAAATACTAATTGAACATCCTAAATTAATCCAGCGGCCTATTGTTGTTAAAAAACATAAGGCAATAATTGCCGATCCTCCTGAAAATATCGATCAATTGTTGTAATTTTAGACCAGAAATAAAATTTTATTACGAATCGGTTTAGCTAAAATAAATGAGTTATGGAATAGTGGAATATTGGGAATATTCATTTGCATAGAAAACATTATTCCCTTATTCCATCATTCCAGATTTATTGAAGTAATAGATGAATAAATAACTAAATAGTTGCAAAATTTTTAATTAAAAACTATGTAATCATGAATATTCGAATTGAAAAAGACACAATGGGCCGGGTTGAAGTTCCTGCTGATAAGTATTGGGGTGCTCAGACACAACGGTCAAAAGAAAATTTTAAAATCGGCGATGGTACAATGCCTGTTGAAATTATCAAGGCTTTTGCCATTTTGAAAAAAGCTGCAGCTCAAACCAATGTTGAACTAGAAGTTTTACCAAGTGACAAAGGTGAACTTATTGCTCGGGTTTGTGATGAGATCTTTGAGGGAGAACTCGATGATCATTTTCCTCTTGTTGTCTGGCAAACCGGTTCCGGCACACAATCAAACATGAACATGAACGAGGTTATTGCCAACCGGGCACATGTGATCCGGGGCGGCAAACTGGGAGAAGGAGAAAAATTTATACATCCCAATGATGATGTAAATAAATCCCAATCTTCGAATGATACTTTCCCGACAGCAATGCACATTGCCGCGTACAAAATGCTTCTTGAAACCACCCTTCCCGGAATAAAAAAACTGAGGGATACACTTTCCAATAAATCCACCGGATTTAAAGATATTGTAAAAACGGGACGTACTCATTTAATGGACGCTACTCCTCTTACTTTAGGTCAGGAGTTTTCGGGTTATATTTCCCAGATGGATCATGGAATAGAAGCCCTTAAAAACACATTACCGCATTTATTGGAACTGGCGCTGGGCGGAACAGCTGTAGGAACCGGAATAAACACACCGAAAGGATATGATGTGTTGGTAGCTAAGAAGATTGCCGCTTTAACCGGTTATCCATTCGTTACAGCCCGCAATAAATTTGAATCCCTCTCTGCCCATGATGCAATAGTTGAAACTTCCGGCGCTCTGAAAACGATTGCCGTAAGCCTGATGAAAATCGTAAACGACATTCGGTTTCTGGCTTCCGGTCCGCGTTGCGGGATTGGTGAGTTGATCCTGCCTGCCAATGAGCCCGGTTCTTCCATTATGCCGGGAAAAGTAAATCCCACACAATGTGAAGCCTTAACCATGGTCTGTGCCCAGGTTATTGGAAACGATGCAGCTATTACTGTCGGAGGTATGCAAGGTCATTACCAGCTTAATGTATTCAAACCGGTTATGATCTATAACCTTTTACAGGCAGCAAGGTTATTGGGTGATGCTTGTGTATCGTTTAACGACAATTGTGCGGTCGGAATCGAACCCAATCTTTCAAACATCAAGAAAAATCTGGAAAATTCTCTCATGCTGGTAACGGCTCTCAACACCCATATCGGGTATGAAAATTCAGCAAAAATTGCCAAGAAAGCACACAGTGAAGGAACAACATTACGTGAAGCCGCTCTGGAACTCGGACTGGTAACCGAGGAACAATTTAATGAGTGGGTCGATCCGAAAAAAATGATTGGTTCCATGTAAAGAAACCACCGACAGGGTTAATAACCACTGTCGGGGTAAATTGATATGCTGTCAGGTGTTTCCACCTGACAGCAACACTGACATGACAAGAAAAGTCATTAACCCTTTCGAATAATTTCATTATTTTTATCATGTAATTAATAATTCAGCTATCTGCTATGAAAAGGATTATGGTTTTTGTTGTGTTCTGTTTTTTTGTATTTACCTGTTTCGGACAAAAAGGATTCATGAGCTTGTCTATGGGAGCGTCTGTCCCCGTTGGAGATTTTGCCAAATCCGAAAATTTATACAAAAATGGTTTTGCGGGGACTAATTTTGTCCTGAACTTTGATGGAGCTTATTTCTTCACAACTTATCTGGGCATTGGCGGGACATTTTCTTTTGGATCTAATTATGGCGGTGGAGAAAACCTGCAAAACCGGATCACGGAAGAAATACCAAAGCAAATTTCGTTATGGAAATCAGAATTCCCTGGACTTTCCATCCCATTTGATACGGTGTATAATTTTAATATTGGCCAGTGGAACTATGTTAACCTGATGGCCGGTCCTCAGATATTGATCCCTTTAAACAACGTCGGCCTGGATTTTAAAGCCCTTGCAGGTTTAAGCTTCATTACCTCACCGGAAAGAGAGGTTACCCTCCAGCTCACTGATGGGGAATTTTCCAGTTCCCAGGAAAACCGGCAGTTAAATTTTGGTTATATCCTCGGGAGCGGACTTCGTTTTGGAGTTGGAAGAAGTTACAGCATCCGTTTTTCAGTAGACTATTTTTACAGCAAAACAAGCCTTGAAATCCTCAACGCATATCAAACGGACAGCACACCCGTTGATCTGCCAAATGACAAATATAACCTGGCCATTACTTCCGTGCATGCAGCTCTTGGAATTACCTATAATTTTTAAAATTGTACTTTGCAATTATTTCCTGCCGGGAATTCCAAACTGGTATGAAAATTTCAAATACAGTATATTGCTTTCCTGTTTGGTATATGTGAAGGGAAACTCAAGCCGGTCACTTGTATAGATCAGGTACAAAGCTCCAAACGGAGGCTTAAATCTCCAACCAAACAAACCATAAAAGTATATCCTGTCCTGCCCGGAATTGTTTTGTGCCAAAACCCTGATCCAAAGATCACGTGTAAAATTATAATCGGCTGTAAGGATATTAACCGTGGTTGATAACGAATCAGGTGAATAATCCAGTTTATTTAAAGAATATTCAAGCGATAATTTTTCAGTAGGCTTAATCCGGGCATTTGCATTCAGTAATGTAAAATCCCTGTCGTAA
>JAUWBB010000093.1 GCA_030605195.1 Bacteroidota bacterium | reverse complement strand
CCTTCATGCCGCAGGGGAAGGAGCCATGCCTGCCAGTTTAACCAGACCCTTGGGGTTCAGTGTGATGGTGCCATGCAGGAATACCTGGCTGTTCCCTGTCAGAAGGTATTAAAGGCACCTGCACTGAACGAGCTTGAACTGGTCATGGTGGAATCACTGACGGTTGGATTCCATGCCGTTGAGCGCAGCCGGGTAAATGATTCTGATACCGTGGTAGTACTGGGCTGCGGTATGATCGGTGCCGGAGCCATCGTTCGTGCCATTCTTATTGGAGCCAAAGTGATTGCCGTTGATATTGATGATTATAAACTCGAACTTGCCAGGGCACTGGGTGCGCATCATACCATCAACTCCATGAAAGAGTATCTGCATGAAAAGCTGGATAAACTCACAGATGGAGACGGTCCGGATGTCGTGGTTGAAGCCGCCGGCAATCCCATTACCTACCGTGCAGCCATCGATGAGGTTGCCTTTACAGGAAGGGCGGTATGCATAGGATACGCGGGACAGGAAGTATCCTTTGCCACCAAGCTTTTCGTGCAGAAGGAAATGGATATCTTGGGCTCACGGAATGCCACATCCGATGATTTCATGGAGGTGATCTCATACCTCGAGGATGGCAAATTCCCTCTGGAAAAAATGCTTACCATGAAAGTAAAACCGGAAGAAGCCCCTGAAGCGGTCCAATCCTGGGCGGATGACCCGGGAAAGGTAATGAAAATAATACTGGATATGAACACATGAAATCTTTATTTTGCAACCAAAAAAAATCAAATGATAAGACTACTGGAATTTTTAATTGTAATCATACTGTTGGCAGGCTGCAAGCTGTAACAGGAAGTGAAATCCTATGACCCGACTGGAAATCGTTAAGCAAGCATGAGGCTTCCCCGGAATGGTTCCACGATGCAAAACCAGGTATCTATTTTCACTGGGGTGTGTACTCAGTTCCGGCCTATGGAACTGAATGGTATCAGAGGAATATGCATATCGAAGGAAACGATGTTTATGAACATCACCTTGAAACTTACGGGCACCCTTCCGAATTTGGTTACCATGATTTTGTGCCATTGTTCAAGGCAGAGAAATTTAATGCGGATGAATGGGCTGACCTGTTTGTCAAAGCCGGAGCCCGTTTTGCCGGACCGGTGGCTGAGCATCATGATGGATTTGCAATGTGGGATAGCAAAACGACTCCCTGGAATGCCATGGGAATGGGGTCCCATGAGAGATATCACCGGGAAACTGGAAAAGGCTATACGGAATAGATACCTGAAATTTATCACCACCTTCCATCATGCCAAGCAGTTACAGAGCTATAAGGGGAAAGAGCAGGAAGAGATCAATTCTGATCAGAGGGCTACCTGGAAAGCTAAATGTTAAATTAATTAACACACGTGTGCAATTTTTTAAAAAATATATTAACTTACAATACATTTTGGATTGAATAAGGAAAAACACCGGTATTCCCCGAAAAATAGAGAAAAAATAGGGACAGCTTCCGATTTTCGGTATCCGGCGGATGTGGAACAGATTTGTAGAACAATTGTTTATTTCTAATCAACTTTCGGTACTTATCCCCGAAATCAACAATTTCACTTAACTTAGTCGGGGTTTGACTCAAAGTCAAGCCCTGACTAATATCAGGTGCTTCGCCCCTGACTATTGTCATGCCTGACGGCAGGAAGGGGACTAAGGAGTGTGTAAAAAACAAACAATAAGAACATAATAATCATGAGTAATTATAAGATGAAAAACGCGATAATTATTTACTTAATTAAATTTGTCCTTTCTTTTTCAGTATTTGCAGGTCAGCAGGATACACTAGTAATAGAAGGACATTTTTATCTGGATGGTAAGCCTGTCATTATTAAAATTACAAATGGCCGATTTGCAGAAATTCAACATAAGGAGGTAGAAACTGGTATTCCTAAAGTGTTTGTAGCACCCGGCCTGATAGATGTTCAGATCAACGGTTACATGGGCGTGGATTTTGCCGGTCAGGATTTAACATTGAGTGGAATTCGTGAAGCAACAAGGGAATTGTGGAAAGAAGGTGTTACTACATTTTTCCCGACATTGATTACCAACGATCATGACGCGTTAAAGAAAAACTTTACTATTTTAGCCCAGGCGCTGGATGATCCGGAAATTGGTACATCAATCCCCGGTTTTCATCTTGAAGGGCCTTACATCTCACCGGTAAAAGGTTTCCGTGGTGCACATCTTGAAAAATATATCAGGAAGCCTGATTGGCAGGAATTTCTGGAATATCAAAATGCTGCAAAAAAAAGAATAAAACTGATTACCGTGGCTCCGGAAGTTGCAGGAGCTATTCCCTTTATCCGGAAATGTGTGGAGAACGGAGTCGTAGTTTCACTGGGACATCATAACGGTTCGGCTGAAAATATCAAGAAAGCTATTGATGCCGGCGCTTCTATGAGCACTCATCTCGGAAACGGTTGTGCTAACATGATAAACCGTCACCATAATCCGCTCTGGCCACAATTGGCAGATGACCGTTTAACCCCAACCATTATTGCCGATGGATACCACCTCACCAAAGAGGAGATTCAAAGTTTCTATAAAGTTAAAGGACCGGGTAATATAATTTTAGTCTCCGATGCCTTAGATTTGGCAGGACTTCCACCCGGAGAATATATACGGGGAGAAAGGACCGTTTTACTAACACCGAATGTTGTAAAATTCCCTGCTGAAAATGTTTTGGCCGGAGCTGCTTCGCCCATCAATACCTGTGTATCCAATATGATGAAATTTACACAGTGCAGCCTCGAAGACGCTATTCAAATGGCAAGTACAAATCCCGCTAAAATGTTTGATTTGGATAAGCTTGGTGAAATCAGCCAGGGGAAACGGGCAGATTTGATCGTATTTACCATTGAACAGGAAGAAATTGTAATTCAAAAAACAATTGTTGCCGGTAAGATAGTTTATTCGAAAGAATAGAATGGTTGAAGTTTTTTTGTTAAGTGGTCATACGATAGTCATTCAATGGTAATTCAATGGTAATTCAATAGTAATTCAGTTGTAATTCAGTTGTAATTAGGTGGCGATTAGGCAGTTATTACTTTCGCCTTTTTACCACAGTGAAATATGCTCCTTCCCTGGTGAAATGGTTTCGTACCTCATTTCATTGGGGTCGTTAAGGTTAAAGGTCAAAAGTCGAACAGTCGAAAAGCAGGAAGGTTAAAATGTAACTAATTTAAAAGCATAAAAGATATATGCAGGGATTGCTTCTTTAACTGAGTATTTACGGAAGCCAAAAACTTGCTTTTGCAACTCTTTGACCCTTAGACCTTGCGACTCTTTGACTCTAAAAAAAAGTAAGAAGTAAGAATGGGTCATCAAGTGGTCATTAAGAAGTCATTTGGTGGTCATTAAGGATATCGTAAATTATATGAAAGATAACAAGATTCTCAAGAAAATACTTATAGGATTAAGTGCGATCGGCCCCGGTTTGTTTTTAATCGGCTATAACATAGGAACGGGCAGTGTTACTACAATGGCTAAAGTAGGTGCGGAACATGGAATGACCTTAATCTGGACACTGGTTTTGTCATGTATCTTTACCTACATTTTAATGGTGGCTTACGGAAAAACAACCCTGGTTACCGGTAAAACCGCCATGTTCAATATTAAAAACAATTTTAAATATGGTAAGGTATTAGCAATCTATATTATAATTGCTTTAGTTATAGGTGAAATACTTGCCCTGATGGGCATCTTTGGAATTGTTGCCGATCTTTTGCAGGAAGGTTCAAGGCTCTTATGTGGTGGCACCGGATTTAGTACATTTTGGATAACATTTATTTTGGTAGTGGCTTTATATGTATTGCTATGGAAAGGGTATTATCAAACTTTTGAGAAAATACTTACCTTTTTTGTGATCCTTATGGCCCTCTCTTTTATTGCCGTGTTTTTTATGGTTAAACCAAGTATTTCAGCAATAATAAGTGGTCTTGTCCCAAGTATCCCTAATAAACCGGGTTCTTTCCTGCTAATTGCTGCCATAGCCGGAACAACCTGTTCTGCAGCGGTTTTCATTATGCGCAGTACAGTGGTTGCTGAAAAAGGTTGGACAATTAAAAATCTGAAGAATGAGAAGAATGATGCAGCAGTTTCGGCTTCAATGATGTTTTTTCTAAGTTTGGTAATCATGGCAGTTTCCGCGGGTACTTTGCATGTAATGGGATTAAATTTAACCGATACGGTTGAAATGATAAACCTTTTCGAACCAATTGGCGGGAAGATCGCAGCTTTTATTCTCATCCTGGGAATTGCCGGAGCCGGTATTTCTACAATTTTTCCTATAATTTTAATAGCTCCATGGCTGATTAGTGATTATACGGGTAAAGAAAGAAATATTCATTCACCTATGTACCGTATCCTTGGATTAATTGGAATTCTTTTCGGATTTGGGATGCAATTTATTGATACAACACCGCCGCTTCTGATGGTGTTTTCGCAAGCATTCCAGGCGCTTATATTGCCTGCTGTAGCAATTCCTGTTTTTATACTGATTAACCGGAAGTCATTAATGAATAAATATGTAGCAGGCTCCGGGATGAACATGGGTTTAATAGCAGTTATGTTGTTTAGTTTGTTAACGGCATATCTTGCTATTGTGGATTTTTTATGATAAAAACAGATGATTTAATTGATTTAAAATAACGATATTAGGATAAATTAAGTATGAAAATTATAATTTCAGATACAAAGGAGGAACTTGCTAAAGAAGCAGCCCCTAAGGGTGCGGAATTAATTTGTAAAGCTATTAATGAAAGAGGAGAGGCAAATATTGTTTTAGCAACCGGGGTATCTCAGTTTGAAATGTTGAACGAATTGGTAAATGAGAATATTGACTGGACGAAAGTTACTGCTTTTCACCTGGATGAGTACATTGGGATATCAAAAACGCATCCTGCATCGTTTCGTAAATATCTTAAAGAACGGTTTGTGGATATTGTGTCACCAAAAGAGTTTAATTATGTAAATGGAGAGGCTGATCCGGTAAGTGAATGTATCCGTTTGGGTAATTTAATAGGTAAACGACCCATTGATGTTGCTTTTATAGGCATTGGAGAGAATGGTCATTTAGCATTTAATGACCCCCCGGCGGATTTCGAGACTGGCGAGGCTTTTCTTGCTGTAAATTTGGACGAAGCATGTCGTAATCAACAACTGGGTGAAGGATGGTTTGCTACTCTTGATGAAGTTCCTGGAAAAGCAATTAGCATGTCTGTTAAGCAGATACTAAAATCGAAAGCGATTATATGTAGTGTCCCGGATACTCGTAAGGCTAAGGCTGTTAAAAATACTTTGGAAGGATCTGTTACTCCGGGTGTACCATCTTCTATTCTGCAACAACATAATGCAGTATGGCTCTATCTTGATAAAGATTCGGCATCTTTACTGGCATAAGGTGGTATATGTCATATTATTTTCACTAAATTGTAGGATTGGTAAAGACATTTGAGATTTGTAATAAATAATAATTTTAAAATATCAAAGACAGTAGTAAAAACAAACCTGTATAATCAGTATTTAAAGTGAACTAAAGTTAAGTAAGTTGAGTGGTTTAGTAATTTAAAGCTTTAGACATTTTAGCATTTACTCATTTTAGCATTTTAGCATTCCAAACTTAAGGCACTGAATAGTTAAACAAACCTAAATAACTTTTAACTTGCTAACTATTTTAAAAACAATCAAAATGACAAAAAGAAGAGATTTTATTAAGAAAGGGATCATAGGAACTGCCGGAATAGCCATTGGCGGCATTGGGTTGAGTTCTAAATCCTATGCTTCAATCATTGGTTCTAACGAACGCATTAATATGGCAGTTATTGGTATCCGTGGACAAGGTAGTGGGCACATTAACAAATGGTGTACATTGAAAGATAACCGGAATGTGCGATTGAAAACTATTTGCGATGTTGATGAACAGTTTTTTCCCGAACGTTCTAAAATTGTTTTAGATGAAACCGGCGTGAAACCATTAACTGAATGGGATATGCGTAAAGTATTTGATGACAAGGAGATCGATGCGGTTTCATTTGCAACCCCGAACCATTGGCATGCACTGGGAACCATCTGGGCTTGTCAGGCAGGTAAACATATTTACGTTGAGAAACCTTGTTCCCATAATATTTTTGAAGGGCGGAAAATGATTGAGGCAGCCCGTAAATACAATGTTCGTGTTCAGGTAGGTTTCCAAAACCGTTCGATGGATAATGTTATGGAAGCGATAAAATTCTTGCATGACGGTGGTATTGGCGATGTTTATATGGCTCGTGGCCTTTGCATTAAACCACGTGATTCATTCGGTATTGCAAAAGACAATATGCCTCCTGACACGCTTCATTACGACCGTTGGTTAGGGCCTGCCCCTTATCGCCCGTATAATGAAAAGAAGGGTCATTATAATTGGCACTGGTTTTGGGATACCGGCAATGGGGATACCGGAAACCAGGGCCCGCACCAATTCGATATAGCCCGCTGGGGACTCAATAAAAACGAACACCCGGTTTTGGTTTATTCTACCGGTGGTTTCTATGGTATTGATCCTGATGAGTGTGCCCAGGAAACACCAAACACACAATCTTCACTATTTAAATATAACGATGGGAAAATGCTTGAGTTTGAAACCAGAGGTCGATATTCTAATGATGAATCAAGCCTCGATATACGTATAGGGAATATTTTTTATGGCACTGAAGGATACCTTGAAATTAACGGTGGAACATGGAAAGCTTTCCGTAAACGGGAAAAAGAATCTTTTACAGGCTCAAAAACAGGCGAAGAGAAACAAATTGATCCAACTTTTCGCATTGCCCCGGGTGGAACAGAACATTATGCCAATTTTATTGATGCTATTCGTTCAGGAAATTCCAGCGACTTGCATTGTGATATCCGTGAAGGATTTTATTCTTCAGCACTTCCTCACCTGGCTAATATATCCTATCGCCTTGGACGGGAATTGAAATTTATGGGTGATTATGAAAAGTTTGCCAACGACTCCGAAGCAGACACTATGTTGACACGGAGATACCGTAAACCTTATGTAGTTCCTGATGAAGTATAATGTAAATAACATAGTTTCACATTATTAATAAAAAAACACTTAATTTTCAGGTTTCATATGGTACAAAATCAGGTAAACAAGTTAACAAAGATCAGGGTTCAAAGATAGAATTCATTAGTAAAACCTCTGATAACAGGATAGATGTAATGATTGACGGGAAACTTTTTACATCTTATTGTTGGCCTGATAATGTATTTAAACCAATACTTTATCCGGTGTTTACTTCAGCCGGCACTGAAATTACACGCGGATTTCCAATAAAACCTAAGACTGGCGAACGAGCTGACCATCCGCACCATACAGGTATGTGGTTAACCTATAGCAATGTTGACGGTTATGATTTCTGGGGTAACGGTTCTAAAGGTTTGGGAAAACAGAATGATAATGGCGGAATAATTAAGCACATAAAGGTTGGTGAATTATCCGGAGGTATTGGTGAAGGGTATATTGTTACTGTTGAAAGCTGGACGGATAAATCAGGGAAAGAACTCCTCGCAGAAAGAACGGAATATCATTTTATTGCCAAAGGGTCAACTGATTAACAACAATTAAGATGAAACAGCTAAATTTCCGGGTCATTAATAAATATTCGGGTTTATTCAAAATCATTTTTAGTATATCACTGGTACTATTGTTATGGAACAGCCAGGGTCTTTCTACGAATGCTACAAATGACAGTCTGCAGGCCCATAATGAGCTTGATGTGCTCCGGCGAGAGAATAATAGTAATTGGCTTCTTTTCAGTGATGCACCTAACTCATTGTATCATCATCTTGCGGGGCAGGCCTATGATCTTCTTGATAAGAGGGCCGGCATAATAGCCGAATTGCGCTCATTGTCCGATTGGCAACAAAGGCAAAAATGGTTACGTGAAACCCTGATGGATATTGTGGGGCCTTTCCCCGAAAAGAGTCCCTTAAATGCAAAGATTCTTAGGGTTATTGACAAAGATGATTACAGGGTTGAACATATAGTTTATGAGTCCCAGCCCGGTTTTTATGTTACATCCTCAATGTTTATCCCTGATGGACTAATTGGTAAGGCACCAGCTGTGATCTACTGCAGCGGCCATTCAAATGAGGGGTATAGGAGTACAGCATACCAGCATGTGATCCTGAACCTGGTAAAAAAGGGTTTCATCGTATTTGCTTTTGATCCGGTTGCTTCAGAGTATTGGACCTCAGGATGCTGAACATAATCTGTTTGATGGGATCATGCGAGGGATAGATCATCCTGATTTCTTGTTGTTCCGGGCACCAAAACCTGCTTTGATGATAACCACTACGAGGGATTTTTTTAGCATTCAGGGAGCCAGAGAGACTGCAAAAGAAGTGTCAGGGATATATAAAACATATGGTAAGGAGGACAATTTTAGCATGGTTGAGGATGATTTCTCTCATAATTCAACCAAAAAAAACAGGGAAGCAATGTATGCCTTTTTCCAGAAACATTTGGATAATCCCGGTAATTCGAATGATCAGGAAGTTGAACTTTTAAGTAATGGGGAATTACAGTTAACCAATACAGGTCAGGTTTCAACATCTCTTAAAGGCGAAACTATTTTTAGTTTAAACCGCAAAGAGACAGAAAAACTGATTATTGAATTGCAGGCTTCCAGACAGGATATCGTAAATCATCTTCCAGGAGTTTTGAAGTCGGCCAAAAAGCTCTCTGGATATCAGGAACCGGCCGAGGTTCATGAACCGGTATTTACCGGACGTTTTCAAAGGGAAGCTTATGTGATTGAGAAGTATTTTGTAAAAGGTGAAGGTGATTATGTAATTCCCTATCTGTTAATGATACCGGATAAGCCAAACAATAAAGCCCTGATCTATCTGCATCCCTCAGGCAAGTCAGCCGAAGCTTCAGCAGATGGAGAAATTGAATGGTTCGTCAGGAATGGGTTTACTGTGCTGGCTCCGGATATTATCGGAGTGGGTGAAATGGGTACTGGTGATTTTCGCGGAGATGCATATATTGATGACGTTTCCCATAATATATGGTATGCTTCCATGCTTATCGGCAGAAGCATAGCCGGGATACGAGCCGGTGATGTTGTAAGGCTCATCCGCTTGCTTCAGAAAAATACTGAAATAAGCGAGATTTATGGTCTTGCCAGGAAAGAAATGGCACCGGTACTGTTGCATACTGCAGCTTTTAATCCTGTTATTACCCGGATAGCTCTTATCGAACCTTATTGCTCTTACCGGTCCATTGTGATGAACCGTTTTTATAATTCCGCTTTCATTCACAGCACTGTACCAGGAGCCCTTGAAGCTTATGATCTGCCTGACCTTGCTGCCAGCCTGGC
>JAUWBB010000208.1 GCA_030605195.1 Bacteroidota bacterium | reverse complement strand
ACATGGAAACCGGTATTAAAACGAAAAAGTGAAGTTTTAAATCATTGCAACCAATTAGAATTGCAGCTGGTAGAATCCCGGTTTCCAAAACGAAAGATTAACTTAACTTTTAGGGCATACAATGATGGTATTGCATTCAGGACCGAATTTGTGGGAAGACAAAAGGCACATCAATTTACGATTACGGATGAAAAAACCGGTTTTTATTTTCCGGATGATTTCACTTGTTGGGCTGCCAATCACAAGGGTTATGGAAGCCATCAGGAAAATGAATACTTTGAGCATAAACTTTCAGAACTTGAGAAGGAATGGGTTATTGGCTTACCTATGACCGTAAAGGTTGATGATGAATGTTACGTCGCCATCACAGAAGCAAATCTGACCAATTTTGCCGGAATGTATTTAAAACCAGCTGTCGGGAAAAACAAAATTGGTGTAAAAACCCAACTGGCACCTTTGCCCGGGGAAAAGGAGGATGGCGATAAAGTAATTCTGGATTTACCACATAAAACACCCTGGAGAGTGGTGATGATTGGAGAAACTCCGGGCCGGCTTGTTGAATCAGAAATTATCACCAACCTAAATGAACCATGTGCCATTGAAGACCCTTCGTGGATAATACCGGGGATTTCAGCATGGGACCATTGGTGGAGCGGCAGGCTAAAAATGGATACAAAAACCATCAAAGAGTATATCGATCTGGCTGCTGAAATGGGTTGGCCATACCAGTTGATAGATTGGCAATGGTATGGCCAGTATAATTTGCCGGATGCAGACATTACCACGGTTACCGATGCTGTTGATATGCCTGAGGTATTGGAATATGCCAAAATGAAAAACGTCAAATGTTGGTTGTGGTTGTATTGGGCTGATGTTGACCGTTCTGATTTTGAAAAAGCCTGTACGTTATATGAAAAATGGGGAATTGCCGGTGTTAAAATCGATTTCATGGCGCGTGATGATCAGGAAATGGTAAACTGGTATCACAAGATTGTGAAGATCGCGGCAGAACATCATCTCATGGTCGATTTTCATGGTGCATATAAACCAACCGGTTTCCGACGTACTTATCCAAACCTAATGACCCGCGAAGGAGTTTTGGGAAATGAGTATAACAAATGGTCCATGCGAGTAACCCCGGAGCACTGTGTAACCCTACCTTTTACCCGAATGCTGGCAGGCCCAATGGATTTCACCCCGGGAGGTTTTAGAAACCGCACTGGAAAGGCATTTGCCAATGAACTGCCCAGCAATGTACTTGGAACAAGATGTTTTCAACTGGCTCAATTTGTAATTTACGATAGTCCGTATCAAGTTGCGTGCGATCACCCGGCTCAATACAAAGATCAAAAAGGCCTTGAATTTCTCAAAAAAGTAAAAACAGTTTGGGATGATACAAAAGTATTAAATGGGCAAATTGGAGAGTATATTACAATGGCAAGAAGGTCAGAAGATGAATGGTACATTGGTTCTATGACGAACAGTTTTAAACGTGAACTGGAAATTACACTGGATTTTCTAGACGAAGGGAATTATAAAATGGTATCGTTCACTGATACTGTTGATTCTGGAGTTGATGCAACAAAGCTGGAAAAAAAAGAAACAGTTGTAAAGCATGGAGAAACAGTAAAAATAAAAATGGTTGCAGGTGGTGGTTTTGCCGCCTATTTAGTTCCAATTAAATAGTTGCCAAACAGTACGAATATGAAAAAATCATTAAAAGTAGTTTTAGCAATCTTGGTTTATTGTATACCTTGTTTATTAAGCACCAATGTTATTGCTCAACAAGATCCAGCAAATCTATTGCAAAATAATCAGGTAGGAGTGTGGAATATCTTCGATATAGAATTAAAGGGACCGCAAAATGGAAATCCATTTTTGGATGTATCATTAACTGCATCGTTCACTCATGGAGATTCCTCGATTACGGCAAACGGCTTTTATGATGGTGACAGCACCTATCGAATTCGATTTATGCCACATACAGAGGGTTTATGGTCTTATGTGACTTCCAGTAATAGTGCTGTTTTGGATGGGGTAAGTGGAAGGTTTACGGTAGAAGCATCATCTGCCGGCAATCATGGGCCGATCCGTGTAGTTGATCAATACCATTTCGCATATGCTGATGGAAAGAGGTTTTTCCCTGTAGGTACAACATTGTACTGTTGGGAATTGGAACGGTATGATGAAACCCTGAAAACGCTTAAAAACGCCAACATTAATAAAGTACGCTTTATGCCATTTCCGCACAGCGGCAACAAATTTCCGCCATATAATCCCTGGGAAGGTAGTGTGAATAAATGGGATTTTGACAGGCCAAATCCAACTTTCTGGCGGTTCATGGAAAATGCAGTAAAAGATCTGAGAGACAGAGGTGTTCAGGCTGATTTTATCTTTTTCCATCCCTATGAGAGTGGTGGCCGTCAAACCTGGGGACTGGGCCCGGAACTAATGACTGCAACTCAGCGTGAGAACTACCTCAAATATGCAGTTGCGAGACTTTCGGCTTACAGTAATGTGTGGTGGTCAATGGCGAACGAATATAACCTTATCAATAAAGATACATCATACTGGGAACCCCTTGCCGCTGTAGTCGCGGACGCCGATCCCTATGGCCATATGCATTCTATCCACAACTTGCCAGGCGACCACTATCCGGGCTGGGGCAACTCATGGGTTACTCACATCAGCATTCAGAGCTCAGATGTTACTGACATATCTTCGTGGCGAGAACAGTATCAGAAACCGGTTATTGATGATGAATATCAATATGAGGGTAATTGGGGCTCTTGGGGTAGCCTTACCCCCGAGGAAGCAACCCGTAGTATTTGGATAGCGATCATTGAAGGCGGATATGCTACGCATGGTGAATCTTACAAGCCATATGGTTTTTTCTGGAAAGGCGGAACACCGCAAGGACATAGTTTTGCCCGAGTTTCCTGGCTCAGTGAAGAGCTTTTAAATAATGAGGACAAGCCACTGCCAGGAGGACTTGAAGCTGAAGACAGCACCTCTGCGCATGTGGGTGAAGATTATTACCTCTATTATTATGGCAACACTATTACAAGAGAGAAGACATACAGCATGCCTGAAGGGATTGAATACCGAGTTGATGTGCTTGACACCTGGAATATGACCGTTACAGAAATGGATAGAACCTATTCAGGTACTTTTACAATCAATTGGCCTTCGAGTAATTATGTTGCTGTAAGGATATATAATGCCGATATTAAATCACTTAAAAATGTAAAATAAAAACAAAAGAAAGTGACGTATAATGCTTATTTTTAAACTGTTAATAATAAAAAACAAAGCAATAAATGAGAATGCAATATCCGCAATGTTGAAGCACCTTGGGCAAACCGGTGCCCGCAAGCTGCAAATATTGTTGCTGTCAAAAAACGCCCGATGGTTACACGAAAGCGGGCTGGAAAGTATCACGTTGGATGCCGATTCAACTGTTAAATCAGTCTGTGGCAATCAGCAAGGGGCAGCCAAAGGGTTTAACACAACAAGTAAAGGCGCGAAAAGCTATCATCCCCTATTGGTTTTTGTTAGCGAGATGAAACTATTGTACCACTCGTGGTTTAGGACAGGTTCAGCTTATACAGCCAACGGGATTGTTGATTTCCTCAAAGAGACAGCGGGAATATTAGCTACTTCTTTAGGACTGGAAAACTTACCCGAGAAATATAAAACGGGAATTGATGAAACCACTAAGTTTTCATTTACTGCTTACGATTTCCTTTCTTTAATTGAGGTCTGCGAAACTTTAACCAAACAAATGGAAACAGATGTAAGACAAGGAGATACATTGAAGATGAAAATGGCTCCAGGTGGAGGATTTACAGCTTTTTTAGTTCCAATTAAATAGATAAAAGATATGACAAAAGTAATTTTAATAATAATCCTGGTAATTGGCACAATTTACATTTGTGAAGCAAAACAAATAAAAGAGAAACCCAGAGTAATAGCAATGACAGATGGTGAGATTGATGACCATAGTTCTATGGTTCGATTCCTGTTATATACATGCGACATAGAACTATTGGCAATTATTGAAACCAATTCAGTATTTCAACGAAGTGGTCATAGTGACGAGCCGTGGTTGGAAAATCAGTTAGATGCATACGAACAAATATATCCTAATTTAATAGTACATAATCCTGATTATCCTTCGGCACAAAAGATAAGGAGTTTATGTTTTATTGGTGATGAAGATGAAAATCATTTAAAAGAGTATCCACGAAAACCTGTGTGGACAGGGAAAGAGGTGTTATATAAACCTGATGACTGGAATGATACCCCGGGTTCAGACAAAATTGTTGAGGTATTACTGGAAAAAGATAACAGACCTGTACATATTCAGGCATGGGGCGGGGGAAATACTGCTGCACGCGCGTTTTATAAATTAAAATCAGAACATCCCTTTGAATATGACAGGGCCATTGCAAAAGTTGTCATGTATAATATTTGGTATCAGGACGGGGCAGGTAATTATATTGAGAAATATCACCCAAAAGTAAGAATGCTGTTCTGTGGCTCTTTTAGCGGTACGTGGAATTATGACAGCCAGACAACAACATACGGTTTTATTAAAAAAGAGGTAATAAACAACCATGGGCCATTAGGTGCCCTTTATCCACAAAAATATGTCAGCGAAGGCGATTCTCCTGCCTTTTTATACTCAATAGCTAACGGCTTAAGGAACCATGAAGATCCTACATATGGTGGCTGGGGAGGCAGGTTTTCAAAACTGGATGGGTTTAACAATGTTTTCGTTGATGCTTTAGATGACGATGATAAGCGTAAATCGCTGAGAAGATGGATTAAAGATGCGAACCTAGACTTTCAGGCACGAATGGATTACTGTGTAAGTTCAAAATATGAGGATGCAAACCACCCTCCTGTAGCGCAACTTAAAGGTAAAAAGGACATAACTGTTAAAAGTGGAAATAAAGTAAAATTAGATGCAGGGAAATCTAGTGATCCAGATTGTGACGCTATAATATTTGCATGGTGGCAATATACAGATGCTGGGAGTTACGATGGGTTGGTAAAAATAAATACTCATGAAACTTCGAAGGCAGGTTTTATTGCACCTAAAGTAAGTAAACCTGAGACCATACATATTATTCTTAATGTAAGGGATAATGGTAGTCCGGCACTTTGTTCATACCAAAGATTGATAGTCACAGTTGCACCTTAGAAATTTGTTAAAATAAATACTATGTATTTAAACAAAAAACCCTTTAATGTGATATTGAAAAGCGTGTGTTTTCTTATATTTTTCACTTTTGGTCTCCAATCAATAGGTCAGCGTCTCAAACGTCTGAATTTAGGAATGTCACAGCCTCAACCTGAAGAAACGCTTCCAAAATCGAGAGTTCCAATTCAACCTGCTATTCGAAAAGAAAAAAAGATAATTCCTGCATTATTGGAACAAACTTCTCCCGATAACTATAAGCTTACTGCCGGATGGGAATTAAGCGAAGTTTATAAAATTATAGCTTCGGGAGAATCTGTTTTCAATCCAAATCTAAATAGAAAATATTGGTACAATGCCACTGTCCCGGGTACTGTTTTAACTACACTTGTTGAACAAGGAGTATATCCCGATCCCTATTTTGGTATTAACAACCTTGCTATACCCGACACACTTTGTCGCATGGACTGGTGGTATCGAATTACATTTCGGCAGCCGTCAAATCAACTAAAAGAAAAGGCATGGTTGGTATTTAACGGAATTAACTATCGTGCCGAAATTTGGTTAAATAAAAAATTGTTGGGAACTATAAATGGTGCTTTCCATCGGGGAAAATTCGATGTTACCGGAATTTTGCACTCAACAGAAGAGAATATTCTGGCAGTTCGTATT
>JAUWBB010000336.1 GCA_030605195.1 Bacteroidota bacterium | reverse complement strand
GCTTAAAGGGTGACTTCCAGGGAAGTTTATTGGGGAATAATCTCAAGTGGGTCACAGGTTTTGCCTTTTATAAATTTGATGCAGATTCGATTGATATAGAAAAGTTAAAAGTGCCGGATGTGAAAGGTTTATATGATAAATATGTTGACTGGGGAATTATCGGTCAGGATGAAAAGTATGGCGGCTGGGCAAACTATCTGAAACTTGGTGTTGCTTATGACAGCAGGGACAATGAACCAAATCCGATGAAAGGGCTATGGACCGAAGCGGTGATACAAATGGCTCCCTCATTTTTAGGCAATGGGGATTTTGGTCACACTAAAATTGCTATCACACACCGGCAGTATTTTACTATCATCCAAAATGATCTGTCGTTTGCATACCGGATCGCCTACCAGGGAACCCTGGGAGGAAATGTACCCTTTTATGCCCAACCGCTGGTGATCACTTCATTCCTGCGTGGTGCAACTTCACAGGGGTTAGGCGGATCCAAAACCCTACGGGGAATAATCCGGCACCGGGTTGTAGGCGACGGGTTTGTATATGGCAATTTTGAGTTGAGATGGAAATTTACCAGGTTTATGTTCCTTGATCAGAATATTTACCTCGGATTAAATGCATTTGTTGATGCAGGTACTGTTGTTTCTCCAATTAATGTTAACAAATCAAATGTGGTGCTGGATGCAGGGGAAGAATTGTCGGATTATTTTGATGAAGAAAAAGATAGTATTCATTCCAGTGTCGGAGCCGGTTTACGCGTTGTGATGAATGAAAACTTTATCATTGCTTTTGATTTCGGAAAAGCACTGGATCCAAGGGATGGTAATATCGGGATATATATAGGACTAAATTATTTGTTTTAATATATTTTTGAATAATAAGCAACTTCAGTAGCCAACTGTGAATTACAAGTTGCGGGTTCTGGATACTGGGTACTGGGTGCTGGGTGCTGGTTTATTCAAAGTTGAACATTGTAAGTTGTCCGTAGGACTCCTTCGGAGAATATTGAGAGTTGCTTATTGCAAGTTATGAGTTCCAGATTTCAAGAGATCTCACGCACTGTAAAATGCTGGTTTGCAGCAGTGGCTACACCACTATTTCACAGGGAGGGCGATTTCATCGTAGATAATTAACTGGGTTAATTCTATCAATTAAAGCCCGCTGGAAGCGGGCTATCTTAATTATGTCCTATTTTCCAGACCACCATGCTAAAGCATGGTGTTAAACGTATATTATCAAAGCTTGAAGTGTTGGAAGATTGGATTGCTGGAAAACTGGATTCCATACCAGTCGGTAGGCTAGTTGGAATAATGATTGTTATTAAATTGTCCCATTATTCCATTCTTCCAGTCTTCCATTATTCCATTATTCCACTATTCCAGTATTCCATATTTTGAGATAAATGAATATATCATTGAATATCTGACCAGTACAAGTCTGAATTAGTATTTCAACAATTCCCGCGCATTTTCAAACGCTGCTTCGGTAAGCTCTTCGCCACTTAGTAGTTTGGCGATTTCATGTAGTCTTTCTTCTTTGTTCAATAGTTTAATATATGTATGAGTGGCGTTGTCTTTATCCTCCTTATACACTAAGTAATGATATTTTCCTTTACTGGCAATTTGGGGAAGGTGGGTTATGTTAATCACCTGCATGTTTACAGACATTTCATCCAAAATATTGCCAACCTTATCGGCTGTGTCCCCTGATACCCCTGAATCGATTTCATCAAACAGTATGGTAGGCAATGCAACTGATTTTGTAATCAGGGATTTCAGGCTTAGCATGACCCGGGACAGCTCTCCACCGGATGCAACATTTGCCAGATTTTGCAATTCACTTTGCCTGTTTGCCGAAAAAAGAAACACAACCTGGTCAACACCATTAAAAACAAAGTCACTTGTTTTCTCATGCCTGATTGCAAATTTCCCATGCGGTATTCCCAATTGCCTCAGTAGTCCGATGACTTTTTTTTCAATCTCAGGTATAACCTTTTTTCTGTTTTCCGAAATATTATCAGCTAATTCCCTCACTAAATTTTCCTGCTCACTCAATTCCTTCCTTATCTTTTCCAACTGAATATCATAAGAAGCAATTTCACTAAGCCGGTTCTGCAGTTCCAACATAAGATCAATTAATTCCTTTACCGTTGAAACCCGGTGCTTTTGTTGCAGCTCATATATTAGGTCAAGTCTGTCACTTATCTCCTGAATCCGGTTGGGATCATGTTCAATATGCTGATTCAGTATTTCCAATTCCTCTGAAATATCTTTCAATTCCAGGTGGGAACTATCCAGGCGTTCGAACAGCTCAGTTGCTTTTGGGAAAAAAGAGGTTAGTTTCCGGATAATGTAACTCGTCTCTTTCAGTTGCTGTAACAGGGAATTTTCTTCGCCTGACAATATAGAACCTGCATGCGACAGGTTTGTTTTAATTTCCTCCGCGTGATTCAGTGTTTCTAATTCTTCTTCCAGCTCTTCCTGTTCATTTTCTTCGAGCCTCGCCTTCTCCAACTGATCATACTGAAATTGGAAATAATCCAGATCCGTTTTCGATTGTTCTGATCTTTTCAGTAAATCCTGGTAGTTTGCCTTCAGGATTTTAAACCGGTCAAAATTCTTTGCATAATCTTCCAGTAAATCAAAATGTTGAGCAAAGGTATCAACAACCTTCAATTGGAAAAGATTGTCACCAAGCAATAAAGTTTGATGCTGGGAATGAATATCGATCAGTTTTACTCCCAGGTCTTTTAAAAGCATAAGGTTTACCGGTGTATCATTAATAAATGCCCGGGACTTTCCGTTAATGTTCATTTCGCGCCTGATATTGGTTATGTTTTCATAATCAATATTATTTGTATCAAAGAAAATCTTAAGATCGTACCCCTTTATATCGAATGTGCCTTCAACAATGCATTTCCTGGTTTTATCCTTCAGGATGCTGGTGTCGGACCTTTGCCCAAGGATTAAACTGAGGGCTCCAAGGATAATGGATTTACCTGCTCCGGTTTCACCCGAAATAATCGATAACCCGGGTTTAAAATCAATCTCCAACCTCTGTATGAGGGCGTAATTTTCTATTAATAAAGACTTTAGCATGCAAAGATATTTATAACATATAACTATTTAGTGCTTGTCAATAAAGTCAAACAAAGTTTACATAAGCACCAAATAACAAGTATCAAATGACAAATAAATCTCAAATTCCAATGACTAAAAAATCAAACAAATTCTTTTATATGTACTGTTTGGGTTTTGTTTTTTCAAACATTGGTTATTATTTGTTATTTGTTTTTTGAGATTTGTTATTTATTTATAAACGAAATATAGAGTTTATAGACAGGCTCTATTTACATGATGTCAGGGGTTTCCACCTGACATTGAATACTGGAGTAATTAAAATCTTACCATATCATTAACTGCCGGATGGAAACATCCGACAGCATCGTACAATAGCATCTTGTATCTGAGCCATATTGTTTTATAAACTAATAACTTATAACATATAACTATTAACATGGCATTATTCATTCAATAATGTATACCATAAAACAAGACAGGATAAAACTAAGGAAAAAGAATTAAGTTTTCAATAAATCCGGAAAGAACTATTGAACAATTTTTTCATATTTTGTTGAGTTGGGAGGATCAATTTCTTTTAATATGCCAATCACCCTTTGTTG
>JAUWBB010000334.1 GCA_030605195.1 Bacteroidota bacterium | reverse complement strand
ATGATTGTCCATTCTTTTCCATTGCGATATGTCCATAATGTTCCGGTATATAGATACTCCATTAAAGGAGCAATCATTGGATCAGCATTTGATAAGTTTCTTAGGTCTTTTTTTGATATACCCGGGAGATAAATAATAGGCGTCAATTCTTTATTAAAATTCGCCTCTGGAAGTACACCTGCAACCATACATTTCAACCAGATTGCCGGGCCGGTTCTCTGTTCAGTATTGAAATTACCAAATATCAATAATTCCGGCATTTTTTGCTGCAAGCCGGGGATGATCACTTCCCACTGCTTTTCAGGATCGGGCCAGAGAATGACCTGTGGTTTTACAAGATTTCCGCTGTCAAATTTGGCAGCATCACGCAAACTATTTATTAATCGCTCTGTAAAATTTTTGTTCACTGTTGGAAATAATTAGCTCTGATTTAATCAAATATTTTTTTCTGTTGTTGTATATTGCTTTTCAATGTAAAACGCAATGGTTTTTTATTCAAAGTTTCTATCTCTTTATGCGATTTTAAAAAATCCCTCAGTTTCTTTTCAGAGATATTCAAATCGATTTTTTTTATTATATCCTTGACCGCATACTCGCCATTTTTCAGATAATCTATGATCTTTTTTTCATAGTCAGCCGTTGGTTCATTTACTGATGAAAATAGGTTTTTATTTTCGACAGGAACGTAGCCTTCAATTTTTTTGCCATTGAAATCTATTGGAATTGCCCCTTTCTGAATGAGTAAATGATTTGCATTCTTTTCATAATCTTCCGGTTTTCTTACAAATATTTTTCTGTTATTTCTCAACCCATCTATAACTCCTGACCATGTACCCCCTTTATCAGAGGACTCTGCAACATAGATTTCTGCTGCTAACCCGTGAATGATTGGATTTCGTGCCATGGCTAAATCAACTTTCCATGGGGCTTTGGGAAAGAATGTACTCAACACCAACACATCTCCGTCAACAATTTGCTTATAGTACTTTTTATACCCGAAACCAAAGGTCATAATTCCTTGTGGCAAAACAATAATACTTTGACCTTTATATTTTATAGCAGAATCCAGGGCCTGTTTATCGACACCCTTTGCAAACCCGCTTACAATCACCTTGTATTCCTTACTGGCCATTTTGGCAATATTGTCGGTGAATTGGAGGGATATTTCTGATGTATTCCGGGAACCGACAATGGCTATGGATTTCTCCTGCATGATTTGCTTGTTCCCTTTTACATAAAGCAGAGCCGGGGCATGTGCAACCTTAAGGTTTTCTTTTAATGTTTTTGAATATTCAAAAGAGGTGATGGGAATGATTTCATAACCCTCATTGAGCAGAGATTCTGCTAAAAATGCAGTATTTGCCAATTCAGACTTTGCCTTTTTTAAATCTTCAATTTCTTTGTATTCCAAACCATAATTATTTTTCCAGTCGTTTACAGATAACTGAAAAAAGTTCTCTGGCGTTAGCTTATTTTCATGATAAAATTTAATGATGAGGTTGTTTATTTTTAAACGACCCCATTTCGGCAAATGTGTCAACGCTATCCAATATGCTGCATCTTTGTTCATGTTAAATCTCCTCCTACAGTTTTGGCAATAACCAGCGGGGCTATCTTTTTTGCACCAATATTTGTTAAATACCTCCCGATTTCTTTTACGGTTGCCCCGCTGTCAAAAATATCATCAATCATTAAAATGCTTTTATTTTTAATTTCTGTCGGATTATTATATGTAAAAGCATCCCTGACATTATCTGATTTCAGATAGTTGTTTTCAAATACTTTCTGCTCGCTGGTTTGGCGTTGTTTCCTGAGATTGTGAGAAATCGGGAATTTAAGTACCTGTGAAATTTTTATTGCGAAATTATTTACAAGTTCTCCTGATTTGGTGGGCGGCACATAAAGAATCATATCAAATTTTTCCTGACCAAACTTCTTCCTGAATGCTTTAAGTGTAAGCCGAAGCAGAAAATCGGGGAAGTTGCCACCGTTTTCATATTTACTCCTATGGATGGCTGCCCCCACATTTGATACGCCATAATAGGATGCAGCAACACCATTAACCAGGTTTGTTCCTGTTGTTTCAACTTTCAGTTCGGGGAAATAATCCTCCCTGTAAGCCTGCAGTTTTTCTGTCCAATCAGGTGTGGTCGTCACTTTAAGCTTTTGCAACCCTGTATTGTCGCAATTTTTTAAAAACCTGTCATCGGCATCCCCCAAAAAGTCGCATAAATATTTCATCCTCGAACCTGTAGTTTCAACGTATCCTATCATTTTCTCAAGATCTGCCGTTTTTATAGCCCTCAATTCTTCAAATGTCTTTGGATTTAATTTGGGTGCACCTGTGATATATTCAAACTTCTTGCTTCTGCCGATAGTAACTTCACGGATGATCTTTTGCTCGACCAGGTCAGCTTTGATGACCCTTATTTGGGTTTGCTTTAAATTTGTCTTTCGCATCAGCTCTCTTTCGCCAAGCAATTCACTTTTAACGGCTTCAATAACTTTTTCATACTTTGGAATGGCAGGTCTGCCACCCTCAATGAATGCTTCCGGCAAATCGCGGTCTTCCGGATTATAAAAGAGTATAATATAGGCCGGTTCCCCGTCCCTTCCGGCACGGCCTATTTCCTGGTAGTAGTGAACAGGCGACTGGGGGATTTGGGTGTGAATGATAAAATGAATATCGGGTTTGTCAATTCCCATACCCAGTGCATTGGTTGAAATCACACATTTCCATTGGTTTTTCATCAAACCGTTTTCAATGGCAATTCTGGAATCAGGATCAAGGCCTGCATTGTAACCAATAGAGGGTATCTTTAGATATTCAAACCATTTGGAATAAATTTCGGTATCGACGCGTGTTCCGGTATAAAGTATACCCGAACCAGGCAATTTTGAAAGGTTTTTTCCAAGCCAGATGAGTTTTTCATCCTCAGAATTTACTTTGATAACAAATAACCTGAAATTTTCACGCATCAGGTTGCCTCTAATAATGGTTAGATTACCACCCATCTGTTTTGCAATATCTGTTTCAACTTTTTTTGTGGCAGTGGCAGTGGTTGTCAATATGGGCATACCTTTTGGCAATAAATTCACCAGATTAAGTATTCTTCGGAATGACGGCCTGAAGTCATGCCCCCAAACCGAAATACAATGAGCTTCATCAACTACCACCATTGAAAGGTTCATTTGCCTGGTGGCTTCTATCCATTCCAGATTCTCCTGCCGTTCAGGTGCAATGTAGAGGATTTTGAGTTTTCCCTCTTTTGCTTCACTGATAATTTGAGAGTTTTCTTCCGGGGTTTGTTCACTATTTATACATTTGGCTGCAATACCAAGACTATTCAGTGTTTTAACCTGATCGCGCATCAAGGCAATTAAGGGGGAGAAGATAACCGTGGTTCCTTTAAACAGTATGGCAGGAAACTGAAAGCATAAAGATTTACCAAATCCTGTCTTTTCGATAAGCAATACCCGTTCGCCTTTCAGGATTTTTTCAATGGTTTCCCATTGCTTATCATAAAAGCGGTCGATGTTAAATGTGCGTTTTAATATGGTTTCTGCTTCCTGCCTGTTCATAGTTTAGCATTTACTGACTCCCTTGCTTTTCTTTTGATCTTATTCGTCAAATGAAGAATGGTTTTCTTATTATCATCATTTAGTTTATACTCGACTGCCAGGTCTTCGTACCGGTTATACCTATCAGGGCC